>JAYUBZ010000223.1:0-3697 GCA_043740595.1 Gammaproteobacteria bacterium | reverse complement strand
AACTCGAGGCGCGTACCCAGCACTTTCTCCGGATGGTCCTTCCAGATATCCTGGGTGGTGATCGCGGTGAATCCGATCTTGTCGGCGATGGCGCGTGCGTTCCACGGCTCGCCGACGCAGTAGCCGTC
Organism: Gammaproteobacteria bacterium; assembly: GCA_043740595.1. GTDB lineage: Bacteria > Pseudomonadota > Gammaproteobacteria > Acidiferrobacterales > UBA6901 > JANNJF01. The sequence continues at coordinate 3,569 of JAYUBZ010000223.1, read as the reverse complement.
CATGTTGCCGACGCGCATGTTCGCCACCATTTGCGGGGGCGGAACCGTAATTGTTTTGACGTCGGCGAACGGATGGATGCCGTTGGCCGCCAGCCAGTAGTAGAGCCACATGGCGTGGGTGCCGGTCGGGAAAGTCTGGGCGAAGGTGTACTCGCGCTTCTCCTTGGCGATGAGCGCCTTGAGCGTCGCGCCGTCGGTGACGCCTTTATCCTTGAGCTGGTTGGAGAGTGTGATCGCCTGGCCGTTGTGGTTCAGGCCCATCAGGATGGCCATGTCCTTCTTCGGGCCGCTTAGCCCAAGTTGCACGCCGTACACCAGACCGTAGAGCACATGCGCGGCATCGAGCTCGCCGTTCACCAGCTTGTCGCGCACCGCCGCCCAGCTCGCTTCCTTGGAAGGTATGATCTTGATGCCGTATTTCTTGTCGAAGCCCAGTTCGGAGGCGATGGCTACGCTCGCGCAGTCGGTGAGCGGGATGAAGCCGATTTTGACTTCCGCTTTCTCCGGCGCGTCCGAACCCGCCGCCCAGGCGGCGTTGCGCACGCCCGCCGGCAGTATGTCGAGTATGCCCGCGCCACCCAGGCCGGCGGCCAGTCCGGCCTTGAGAAAATCGCGGCGCGACGTATCGCTGGCAACCGCCGCCGGGGTGTTGCGTTGTTTGGTCTTGTTCTCATCGCTCATCGCTGCTCTCCTGCTGTTGCAAAAAAAACGGCGCCCGGCCGTCTGGGATATCCCAGTGGCCAGGGCGCCGTTGCCCGATGGCGGGCCACTCGGCCCGCCGTTAAATTGTCCAGCCCGCCCGTCGTTGGGTCGGTGGGTTGTGTATCTTTAACGTCAACTACTTAACTACGACTACTTAGACTACGGTCCGGTCTGATCCCGCGGGAGAAGGCCGGTCTGCATGTCTTACGTCAGCAGCTCCGCAATGGCGATGACATTCTCCGCCACCTGCCCGAGGCGCTGGTTGCGGTCCATCGCCAGTTTGCGCAGCAGCGCGTACGCCTCGTCTTCACCCACGCCACGCTGTTTGCCGACGATACCCTTGGCGCGCTCGATGAGCTTGCGCTCGGCCAGTGAGTTCTTGGCTGTGTCCCGTTCCTGGCGCAATTGCTGAAACTCGTGGAACTGTGCCATGGCCACGTCCATGATAGTGCGAATGCGATCGGTGTTCACACCGCCCACCACGTAGGCGCTCACGCCTGCCTTCACCGCCGCCTGGATCGAGACACGATCGTTGTCGTGGGTGAATAGCACGATCGGGCGCGGTGCATCGCGCGTCACGCTGCATACATGTTCAAGCGTATCCCGGTCGGGCGAGTCACGGTCGATGATGATCATGTCCGGGGCGATCTCCTGCACCCGCGCCAATAAATTTTCCGGCGTATGTACATGCGCCGATATTGTGCAGCCGCTCGCGCGTAGGGCCGCCTTCAGCCGCTCCGCGCGCTCCATATCCTCATCCACCAGCAGCACACGCACAGGGCCAACCCCTCGTCATCTTTAGTTACGGACTTGTACAAAATTACAAATAGCAACTTCCGTGCCAGGCAAAATCCGCATACGCAACAAGGGCCTGTTGCCAGTGGTGGATGGCGTGTGCACCACTCCAGTGAAGTCGTTCACCGGAATGGGCGATGGTGGTGCAAGTGCAGGGCGCCGGCACGATGCCGGTTTGCCCGGCACATTGCGGGTGAAACCTGGATAGGTCAGGGACGGGACGGCATCTAAACATAGCGACATATATTGCGCGTGGTTTGTAGGGTGGCATCGCTCACCGCTGCGGTGGACCGCACACTGGTGGGCAATGCCCACCCTACAGCGACTGGTGCGACGAGTATGCGGCATTATTTATGGCGCTATGTTTAATCAAGGTATCGCCTTTAATTCATCGCCGCGGGAATAAATACCCTTGTCCAGCTGTATACGTAGGCAGGACCATGGCTGGCAGGACGGGCTGAGGGTAAGCGCCCGCTGAATGTTTTGCCGAGACCTAACTATAAAGTCCCACCCACCTTAATTCTGGAGAAATAGCATGTTCACCTACCTACAAAAAAGCGCTGTCGCGGCGGTTGCAACGATTATGGTTAGCGCTGTTCTGCCGCCGCTGGCATCGGCCGACGATGCCGGTCGTGATGCACAAGAGACGGAAAAATCCGCGCTCATTACGGTGTTCGCACCCGGCAAAGGTGACGTGGCGGGCGTGGGCAGCCGCGCCTTCCTGGTGGACCTGTCGGTGCAGTTCAATACCGATCTGGCCGGCACCGGCGCCAGCCTTGAACTCACCGGCCCCGGTCCGCTGCAAAACGCCGGGCCGTTTCCCGGGACCTTCAGCCTCGGCGCCAATCACGATCACTTTCCCAGCTTGGTGGTGTTGTTGAACTCGACCACGGTGGGTAGTGGCCCGGGCCACAATCTGGCGAATCTGTTCAACATCAACGCCGTGACCAACCAGGACGCGACCGGCACCGAAATCTGGTCCACCTGGATCGTCGGCGCGCCGAATGCCTTTGGCAAGGTGGGCGAAAAAACGCTGTCGCATTTGTTTGTCGCCGTGGTGGAAGGCGCGGCGCCGGACGTGGTGGTCGACATGGACGGCAACGGCGTCTTCGACAAGAAAGACCTCAAGCTCATGGGCTACAAAGTCATCTCCAACACACCGCAGGTGGATTTTGTGGTGAACGGGCTTTAAAGCAAGATGACGGTCCGCGCCGGCGGGGCAACCCAGCGCCATCCCTTCAACCCGCCAGCATTTTTCCCGACACACGGAACGCCGCCACCGCATGCTCGAACCGTTTCCGGTCCTGGCGGGTGGCCGGTGCGCCGTATCGCAGTCGCACATAGTGTTGCGTGATGCGCGCAATGCCCTCGGCCATATCCGGTCGATGCTGCGCGCAACGCCGGGCGAAATCCTGCGCGCCTTCCTGCGGGGCCCGCACCAGCCCGACGCGCGCCAGCCTGCGGCAGTATTTCTGATACACCCGCAGTACCGGATCACGGGTCGGCGCGCGCCAGCCGTAAACGGCATAACCCAACAGCAGCAGTGCGCTTAGGCCCGCGAGCAACTCCACCATGAGCAGCGGCGAGGGCGCGTGAAAACCGAGGCGGCGCAACAACTGTTGCTGGCGTTCGACGCTGTAGTCCAGCACCCATTCATTCCATAGTGCATCCGCTGCATCCCACAGATGGTGGCTGCGCAGCGCGAGGCCTTCCAGCCAGCCCAACGACAAGGCGCGTCGCACCGCCTCCGCCGGCAGCTGTCCGAAGACAGCACCTTGATGCGCGAGACGGCGCACGGCGTCGGCGCCATACTCGATACGTTCAGGTGCGACCGCCGCCGTGGGGTCGACGCGCACCCAACCGCGTCCCACCAGCCAGACCTCGGCCCAGGCGTGGGCGTCGGACTGGCGCACGATTAAATAATGACCCGAGGGATTGAACTCGCCGCCCTGATAGCCGACCAGCGCGCGCGCCGGAATACCGGCGGCGCGCATCAGGGTGACCAGGGCCGAGGCATAGTGCTCGCAGTAACCGCGCCGCACATCGAACAGGAATTCCTCCACCGGCTGGCC
>JAYUBZ010000222.1:0-9402 GCA_043740595.1 Gammaproteobacteria bacterium | reverse complement strand
CCGCTGGGGTCGTTACCGGCGAACACCAGTACCACGGGTAGTTCAGTCATGGGCTGCGTCCTGATTGAGCACGAGTTGTTTGAGGGCGTTGATCAGGCGCGGATGATCGTTCAACGCCGGCACGACGCGATAGTGCTCGATGCCGGAATGCCTGGCGAGTTCTTTATATTCCGTTCCGAGTTCATATAAGGTCTCGATATGATCCGATACGAAGGCGATGGGATAGACCAGCATCTGTTTGGCCCCGGCCGTACCCTTGGCGCCGATCACGTCCTTGGTATAAGGCTGTAACCACTTCAAGGGCCCGACACGGCTCTGGTAACACAAGGTGGTGTGCGGCCAGTCCAGCCGGGCGCGCAGGGCGTCATAGGTAGCGCGGATGTGTTGTTCATAGGGGTCGCCGGCGTCCACGATCTTCTGCGGCAGGCCGTGGGCCGAGAACAGCAGCTCGATGTGCGCGGGATCTGTCTCTGGCAGCGCCGCCGCCGCGACACGAATGTCGTCCACGATGGCCTGCTGGTACTCCTGGTTATCGTACCACTGGCGGATGAGGGATATCTGTGGACGATAGCGTTGCCGCCCGCACTCGCGCATGAATTCATTATAAGAACTGCCGGTGGTGGTGCGGGAGTACTGTGGATACAGGGGCAACAGTATCACCCGCTCGTAGCCCTGGGCTTTCATCTCGGCGACGACGGCGTCCGTCAGGGGGTGCCAGTAGCGCATGCAGATGATGACATCGTAAGCACCCGCGCCGAGGGCCTGTTGCAAGGCAGCCGCCTGTTTCTGCGTGTTGGCAAGCAACGGCGATTTGCCCCCCAGGGTGGCATAACCGACGCTCGCCGCCGCGGCGCGGCGGCGGGAAATGAGGCGCGCGAAGGGCTTTTGTGTCAGGAAACCGAGGGGCAGTTTGAAGATGTCCGGGTCGGAGAAGAGGTTGTAGAGGAAACCTTCCACCGCCGCGAGGGAATCCGGGCCGCCCAGATTGAAAAGCACCACGGCAGTCTGTTTTTTCATCGGGTCGCATCGCCATATATATTGATAAACAAGGTCGCCCATCTTACCCGCCGCTGCCGCGCATTTCACCCGCGCGCGGAAAATGCGAAAATACCCCATCCGACGACTCAACCTATCAGGGCGACAATGAAAAGTTATATGTGTGTGATTTGCGGGTTCGTTTACGATGAGGCTCAAGGCCTGCCCAGCGAGGGCATCGAACCGGGTACACTCTGGGGGGACGTGCCGGAGAACTGGCTCTGCCCCGATTGCGGGGCGAGCAAGGACGAATTCGAGATGGTGGAGATCTGATATGTTTTTCTTCGCACCGCCCATGCCGGAACGCGACGAGATGGTGGTGAACGGCGAACGCCTGCGCTACGCCATCCGCGTCAGCCCGCGTCGCCGGACCCTGTGTCTGCGCCTGTTTCCCGATGGCGAGATGCAGGTGGTGGCACCGGGGCACGCGCGTCTGGCGGATGTGCGCCACTTCGTGCGCGAGCGCGGCGGCTGGATAGAGCGCAAACGGCTGGAATGGCGTGGCGTGGTGCTTGACCGATCCGATCCCTGCGCCGACGGTCGTGCGCTGCCGTTCCTCGGCGGGCAGTTGCTACTGCGTCATCGTCCGCCCACGCAGCATCGGCCGGCGGCGGTGCGCGACGGCGATACCCTGCTGCTGCCGGTCGCCGCCGCGCAGGCGGCGCGTCCCCTGGTGGAGGCCTGGTACCGGCAGCAGGCGCAGATGCTCGTTGCTCAACGGGTGGCGCATTTTGCCCCGCGCGTGGGGCGCACCCCGGCGCGTATCAGCATCCGTGCGCAGCGCACGCGCTGGGGCAGCTGCTCCGGGCGCGGCACGCTCAGCATCAACTGGCGCTTGATGTTGGCGAGTCCGGAGGTATTGGACTACGTGATCGTGCATGAGTTGTGTCATCTGCTGCAGGCCAATCATTCCGCGCGCTTCTGGCGGGAGGTGGCCCGGGTGATGCCGGAGTATGCGCGTCATCAGCAACAGTTGCGGGAGTTCGGCCGGCAGCTGGTTTTCTGATTTTATATAAACATAACGCCACAAATAACGCCGCATAACCGTGGCCGTGGTCTCTGTAGGGTGGGCATCGCCCACCAACGTACCTTAACGTCGCCCCGTGCGGTTGGGCGTGCACCGGAAACTGCTCCTGCGTTTGCCCCAAGGGGCCTGGCGCCAGTACTTCCGCCATCTCGGCGCCTGTTCCCGACAGCGCTCTACCTCGCCCATCCACGGGCTCGCCTGGCGATCGCCCACCCTACATAACCAGGCATTACCTATGTCGCCAAAAATGACCGCAAGCCGCTCCCTGCATGCCGCAGGGCTCCAGCCCAGCGTGTGTGGCGGTCCCGCGATAGTGGACGGCCCAGCCCGGGCTATACGAAACCGGTCGCCTACCCTAGACTCGCACTACTTGGGTAAAAAAGAAGCCAATAGTCTTTGAAAGAATATCCATGCCCCTCAACGCGCTGGTTTGCTATAACTACACTTAATTATAAGAAAAGGATAACCACACCCCATGGCCGTCACCCCTGAAGTTCTGATCATCGGCGCTGGACCGTCGGGTCTGTCGGCGGCGTTGCGTTTGGCGCGCGCCGGGGTGCGGGTGCTGGTGCTGGAGGGCGCGGAATACGCCGGCGCGGAGAATTGGTCAGGCTGCGTTTATCACGCCGACGGATTGCTGCGGGAGGATGTCCTCGGCCGGGCCCTGTGGGACGAGGCGCCGAAGGAAAGAAAGATCGTCGCGCGCTGTTTGTTTGTGCACGACGGGGTGCATGCCGCGGGTTTTGAGGCGCGCGCCCACGGGGACAATGATTACGGCGAGGCCTGGACTGTGTTGCGGCCCAAGCTGGATCGCTGGCTGGCGAGTCGCGCCATCGACACCGGCGTGACCTTACTGACCGGCACCACTGTCAGCGGCCTGCGCTACGATGACTACGCCCGTGTGGTGGGGGTTTACACCAACCGCGGCGTCATCGACGCCCCCCTGGTGTTTATCGCCGAGGGCGATGCCGCGGGTCTGCTGGCACGGGAAGGTCTGGAAAAAACCGCCCACCCGCACTACGCCCAGGGCGTCAAGGCGGTTTTCCAGCTGGCGCCGGCGGAGATCGAGCGGCGCTTCGGCGTACAGCCGGGAGAGGGCGTGGCGCAGGAGTGGATACTGCGTAACGGCAAACTCGCCGGGCGCGGCGTACCGCTGAATATCACCGCCTTCCTTTATACTAATCACGCCTCCCTGTCCCTGGGTTTTGCCATTCCCCTGGCGCAGCTGGCCAAGGCGGGCGTGGCGGACCATCCGCACCTGCTGCAGCGGGTATTACAGACCCCGGGCATCGCCGGTTTACTGGACGGCGCCCGTCAGGTGGCCTACGGCGCAAAGGTCATCCGTTCCGGTGGCATTTCGCAAACACCCCGCTGGGTGGCGGACGGTCTGGCGGTGGGTGGCGGCGGTCTTGGGCTGGGTCAGGAAATCCCTTATCCGAATTTCATCGGACCGGCCATCACCAGCGCGCTGACCTTCGCCGACGCGGTGTTGCGCCTGCGCGAGCGTGGCGCCGACTACACCAGTGCGGAGTTGGAGAGCCAGTATGTCCAGGCGCTCAAGGCGACCGACGACTACGCCAGCGCGCAGTTGATCCGCCGCTGGCCCCAGGCGATCCACGGCGGCGGCATGCTGTTCGAGCACCTGCCGGCCCTGCTCGGTCAGATGGTGGACGCGGAGAAGCTGCCGCCCAAGCAGGCCGCCGCCCAACAGCGTCGCGCCCTGGCAATGCAACTCGGCCAGTTGCGCCAGGACCTCGGTCAGTCCCTCGGCATGGCCTGGGGATTGTGGCCGCGCCTGAAGGCGCCGAGTGTGCGCCCCGCGCCCTTGGCCGTGACCTTTCTCGTGTCGCGCAACGGCGCCAAACCGGTGGCCGTCGATGCGGAAGGTAACGCACTGTTGCGCCTGATGGCGCGCGCCATCGGTCATTTTTATGGCCGGCGTCTGCCGCGTTTCGGCGATCGTATTAATATGGTCTGGCGCGATCTCGGTGCCCTGCCCCTGGCCTTGCTGCGGGTCGGTGGTCTCGGCGTGCGCGCCGGTGCCGGTGGCCTGGCCCTCGTGGGCGATCTCGCCGCCTACAAAATCCGCTCCATTCCCTTGCGTGAGTTTATGCAGCGTCCCTACCACCGGCACGACGAGGCGACGCGCCAGCGCCTGGACTGGGCCAAGGCGCACCGCACACCCGCTACCCCTACCGACTGGATCGCGCCGTTGACGCGTTACCAACCGGACGCGCGTCACCTGAGCATTCCATTGACGGTGGGCAGCGATGCCGCGCAGCAGCTGCGCAATGTGTGTCCGGCGGAGGTGTACAGCATCGCCAGCAAACTCGGCGGCGTGGCGAGCCAGTTCGAGAATTGCATCAAGTGTGAATCCTGCCGCGTCAGCGTGCCCGGCATCGACTGGAACCGCACCAGTCGGCACCGCCTGGCCTATCGCGTACCCGGCGACGGGCGCTATGGCTTTGATGCCTCGGTCAAGACATCCATCGAACTTACGCCGGCCTCGGTGTTACCGCTGCCCCCGCACTCGGTAAAATCCTGGGCCGAACTGTATCGCTCTCTGCGCGCCCGCCCGGCCATGGTCGGGGATGAGTGGGTGCAGGCGTGGCGCCGCGCCTTGGAAGCGATCCCGCTGGACGACGATGTCATGCCCGGGTTGCAAGGACGCCTCAGTCACTGGCTGGAAAAAAATGCCTACGGTTGGATGGAAGCCGAGCTGCATGCCCTGCTGGAACAGGCGCAAGGCCTGCCCCCGGACACCACCGGCCTGCGTGACCCCGAGGTGCATGCGCGCAACCAGCGTGAACACCATTGGCAGTGGCTGCGTGATGTGTTTACACCGGATCGCCTGAAGCAGTTGTCGTTACAAGGTTGGGACGATATCAGTCGCCAACATTTACGGCGCTGGATCGACGAGGCACGGGCGCAGTCGACCGCAGCGGTGGAATGGCTGGCCATCTGGTCGCCGGCCCTCGCCTGGGTCGCGGCCAATCATTTTCTCGCGGAGTCGTACAGCGCACGACCGCAGACCGATGGACTGGCCGCACCGGTGTGGCGCGAACAGGACGGCCAGTCCAATTGGTTGCCGGCGGCGGCCGAGCGCCTGTACAGCGCCCAGGGGAATGGCGTGCGCATGGGCGCGGCGCTGGCGCACGGCGCGGGCGGCGACGCGGCGCAGCCCGTGCGCATACCCGTGGAGGCGGGGCTCAGTGGTTTCAGCGCCACGCCCGCCATGGCACGCTTAAGCCTGGCCCTGGCCCTCGGTCAGGCCCTGGTGCTGCGCGCCCGCGCCGCCGAGTACGCCGGACAACGGGTGCAGTTCCGCGGTGAACTCAAGGACGCCGAGGGGCGCGACTCCATCGCCAAGTTCGGCGGCGTCAAAAACATGCTCGCGGGCATTGAACAGGCCGTGGCCCTGTTGCAGCTGGCGCGCGACTGGTGCGAACCCGAACCCGACAAGGTGCTGGCCCTGGTGCGCGAACACATGGGTCCGTGGATGGACGCCGTGCCGTGGCTGGCCGGGCAGATCTTCGGCGGCATGGGTTATTCGGAGGAAGACATCTTTGCGCCGCGCTATCGCGACGCCATGTTGTTCAGTCAATGGCCGGGTGCCGGTGAACTGGAAACCGAAGACCCGGATTTCCCCTGCCGTGTGGCGCAACAGGCACAGGAGCAGGGGCTGCGTGAATATGTTTATGCCCGCAATCTGTGGCGCGCCAGCGACAACAAACGCAAACTGCGCGCCCTCATGCCGCCCCAGGTGGAGCCGGCGCCGGCAAAAAAACGCCGCCACACAAAATCACTCACCTGGAATGCGCAGGAAAAATTCACCTACCACAGCGGCAGTTTCATCAACGGTCAGTTGCTCGCGCCGGAACAGGTGCTGACCATCGAGCACTACGCGCGCGACGCCACCCTGCGGCGCACGCGCGCCGACGTGTTGCGCCTGTTGCGTGGTGGATTCAACGTGCCCCCCGGCCATCTCTCTTACGGGCGTTACATCGACGCACTGCACGCTATGCCGGAGGCGGACATCCAGCGGCTGCGCGGCTTCAACGCCTTCGCCACCATCGTGCCGCAGGCCCTCGGCGGCAAGGGCTGGAGCAAGGCGCAGTATTCCGTGCTGACCAATCTCGGCATGGGGCGCATGGACACGGCCTTCGGGCTGCTGATTATGGCCAGCACCAGCATCGGTACCATGCCGGTGATGCTCGGTCGCGACAAGGACCTGCCGGGGCTGCGCGCGGAACTCACGGCGTGTCTCGCCGACCAGGTTGCCTGGCGCGCACTGCGCGGCGGCATTAAACGCATTCTACGCATGCTGGAACACCCGGAACCTAAACCTTTCCGCCAGGCCATGGAGCAATGGGGCCAGCGCATACAGCGCATGTTTCTGTTTCCCGGCTCGACGCTGAAGTATGTGGCGCGCACTTATCTGCTGCGGGTGCAACAGACGGTGGAGACGGCGAAGCGCCGCGACATGCAGGCCTTGGGCGTGCAGCTGCGCGCCTGTCAAAGCGGCTTGGACGATCTGCATCGCCTGCTGGTGCAGGAGTTGGACTCCCTGGAACGACGCGAGCAGGCGCACGCGCGTTTCTTGAGTTTCCTCGCCTGCGGTCAGATCAGCGCCTTCGCCCTGACCGAGCCGTCCGCCGGTTCCGACACCGGCGGCATCCAGACGCGCGCGGTGTTGCGCGAGGTGGCGGCGGACTACGACGGCGTGGGTTTCTATACCTTCACCCCTTTCGGCAAATCCGAGACGCGCGTGATGCTGGATGCGCAGCGTTTACTATTCAATGATCGTAGTATTACCTATCTCCTGGAAGACGGGCGTGAAGGCCTGCTGGACGACAGTGGCTGGGATCTGTCCCGCAACAGCGGCCGGCGCGGGATACGCACGGCGGATCAGGTGTATGAATTCGACGACATCGGCACGCCGCTGCAACGCCACGGCAAGAGCGTGTATCAATACTGGGAAGTCTCCGGCAATAAGATGTGGATCACCAACGGCTCGGTGGCGGATCGCTATAGTTTGTATTCGCAGAGTCCGGAGGGCGATATCGGCTTCATGCTGGAGCGCCGTTCGGAAGGTCTGCGCATCGGCCCGAATGAAAACAAACTCGGCCAGCGCGCCTCGCCCACCAACGAGCTGACCCTCGACCGGGTGCGCATCAGCGCCGATCAGGTGATCGGCTTCCGCGGCCACGGACAGGTGAACGCCCTGGAGACCTTGAGTGTCGGGCGCGGCGGCCTGGTGATGAGCTGCGCCACCCTGGGGGAGCGGCTGCTGCAGGACTACGCGCATATATGGCGTCACAACCCGACCCTGCACGAGGCCGCCCAGGCGGAGTTGGATCGCATCCAATGTCTGGCGGCGCGCCTCGTGGGCCTCATGGACCGTGTCGATCTGCGGCAGGGTGACTTCCGCATCGAAGCGGCGTTGTCGAAGTACGTTGCCTCGGAGGGAGTACACCGCATCCTCGGCTGGCTCGAGACGCTGCTCGGTCCGCAGTCCGCGGCGCGTGAAGTGATCATCGAAAAATGGCGGCGCGATATCCGCATTCTCAACATCTACGAAGGCACCAACGAGGTGCAGCGCTTCCTGGTGCTGAAAGATCTGCCGAACCTGTTGCGTGAGAGCGCCACGCCGGTGAGCGACAACCCGGCGCTGCAGGCGGCGCTGCAGGCGTTGCGCGAATTTGCCGTGCCCCGCGTGGCCGCGTTGGGGGCGGGTCTGTGGCAGAACTCGGATCTGCAGACACGCTGGTTCCCGGTGGTGGATTGGGTCGCTGATCTTTATAGTTGGTGTGCGTTGCACGAGCGAGCGCGCCTGCTGCTGAAGAATGCCGATCCGGCGGACGCCGACGCCCTGCGGCGATTACGCGCGCTGGAGAACAGCCTGGCGGAACACGTGCAACGGCGCGCCCGGTGGGTGCGTGCCGGCTTCTCTGCCGGTGAAGAGGGGCGTTGTTATCCGACGGACGCCAGTCTGGTGCTGGCACGCGCGGCGCTGGCCCCCGCGGCGGAAACGGATTCCGGTCCGGTGGCGGTCGGCAGTCTCAGTGGTGATGTCGCCTTGGTGCTGCGCAGCCGCGCGGTGCTGCGTGGTGACAACGACCTCGTTTGGGCCGGCTGGCACGATGCCGATCGGGCGGTGCTGGACCGGTTGTTGGCGTGGGCGCGTCACAATCCGCAACTCAAGATCAAGCTGGCCGCGGTAGCGCCGTCCGGGGTGGAAGACCGGCTGCGTCAACTGCTGGCCACGGGGGTGGAGTTGTTGCACGTGGTGCAACCCGCGGGCGCCATGGACACCGCCGCGGTGGCCGACGCGGTGCTGCGCCGCTGGCCGGGCGTCACGCGTTGGGCCTTCGGCCGACGCGGCGCCAACGCCCACGATCAGACGTTTGTCGCGCAAATGGCCCAGTGGTTGGCCTTGGAGGTGGCGCAGGATATTACCGCCGTGGGACAGGACGAACACGGCCCGTGGATCGAGAGCGCCGGCTATCAGCGCCATCGGGTGGCGCGCGAGCGGCGCCTGGGTTGGGTGTGGGACATAAAGCCCAGCGGTCACAGTGAAGAGTACAGCGCGTTGTCCTGGTTGGCGGCATTACAGGCAGAGTTGCCAGTGGTGACGCCGGCGTCCGCCACCCGCGTGATCGCGCCGCGCGCCGCCGTAGCGTTAGCGGCGTCGGATCTGCCCGAGAGTTTTGCCAGCCCCAAGGCCCTGGCGCAGTGGCTGAAGCAGCGCTTCGGCGACAGCGCCCGGCCGGAGTCGCCGGCCCGTTGGCAGGAGGCCAATGCAGCGCTCACGGGTTCCGTATTGTGGTTGGCGGCGGCGGACACCCTGGCGACGGTGCGTGGTCAGGCGGCACCGCGGGTGTTGCGCGATCTGCACGCGCCGGATGTTGCCTTGCTGGTCTGGCATGACGCGGCGTTGCCGCTGCCACCGATTTCGTCTGGAGTGCAACAACCAGGACTGCTGCGCGGTGTCTGGGCCCTGCCCCTGGACGGCGTGGTGGATGCCAATGTCCTGGCGCACGCATTGAAGCCGCACATCCGCCTGCCGCGGCGCATCGTGGTGGCGGAGTCGCAGCGCGACGTGGGTGCGGCGCTGGCGGCGTGCCTCGGTATCGCCCTGTTCGACCGGGTGCTCAACCTGGAGGGCGACACGGTGACCTGCGCCTACGACGGTTATGTAGCGGATCATGCCCTGCCCGAGTCGGCGCTGTTGATTGCCGGTGTGGAATATATTGCCGGTGCGGAATATAAGGACTCCCCGCTGGCGGAGGCGCAGGCCGCGGCGCTGCCCCTCACCCGCCTGCCACCCAGCACCTTGC
>JAYUBZ010000221.1:0-3218 GCA_043740595.1 Gammaproteobacteria bacterium | reverse complement strand
TCCTCCGTCCCCGGCGGGCCTTGCGCCTCCGCCCCCAGGGTCAGGAGCAACTGACGCGCCATGACATTGTTGCTGTATTTATTCACCGAGCGAATGATGTCCGACAGCGGCGGCGAATAACCGGTATGCAGCAGCGTAGCCCCCGCGGGTACGTTGGCGGTGCGCACACCGCCGTCGAGGCGGCCGCCCTGCTCGCTCCACAGGGAGACAAAGACGCCGTGGATATACTGGGTGGGCTGGGTCACCACGCGGAAGATTTCGTTCTCGCCGCAGTCGGCGGCGTAGCGGCCGGTGAACACCACCTGGTCGTGCAACACCTGCATATGCAATGCGCGGCTCCAACCGCGGCAACCGTCGTGGGTCAGACGCACGTGGTTCTCCACATCCAGTGGTGACGGCAGGGGATCGGCCACGATGCGCAGGCGTTTTCCCTCCGGCTCCGGCAGAAAACGGAAATCCACCGCCTGGAAGTTCACCAGCAACGCATTCGGCTGAACGTTATAGGCGCGCAGCGGGCGTCCGTCGAACTCCCCCGGGTCCACCGGGGCCGGGGAAAAATAGTCCTGATCCAACACCAGGTCACCGTGGATGTCCTCAAGCCCGTTGTTACGCAGCGCCCGCAGGAAACGCCAGAAATGCTGGATCACCAGATACGGATCGCCATAACCCTTGAGATAGAGATTCCCATCGAGGCGGCCATTGATCACGGGCGCGTCGGCGTAGGCCTCGGTCTTCCAGGTATAAGCCGGTCCCAGCCGCTCCAGGGCCGCGAGGGTGGTGAGCAGCTTCATGGTGGAGGCCGGATTGCGCGGGGTGTCAGCGCCGTAGGCAACCAGCGGTAGCGGGCTGTCAATCTCGCGCACGTAAACACTCAGACCCTTGGAAGACATGTGCTGCTGTTTGAGCGCGGCAGTCACCGCCGCAGGCAGGTTTTCCACCACGGCATCGGCGGCCTGGGCCTGACCGGCAATGAGACTGAGGATTAACGTCAGTAGTGCAAGGGGGTGGGCGGGCAGAACCTTCATGGGTGGCAGGGAAGTCCGTTGAGCGCTGTCGGGCATAATGACTCTATATCATAGCATTTTGGCAGGGGACGCAGACAGCGCCTGCGCGGGTGGTCACCTCAACGAAACGACTGCCGGTCTACCCGCCATGCGCGAAAGGATAGACCGGCCGGATCGAGACGCCCGGCACTTTTTGCTACACTAACCAGCGCATGCAACCCTCCGACCGCGCTACCCGCCAGCGCCAATATCGACTCCTCCTGGCCCTGGCCGCCATGCTGGTGAGCGGCTGCGCGACTGCGCCGCTCGCCTCCACCGCCATCACCGACCCGAAGCTGGCGCAGATACAAGCGGCCTTTGAAAGAACCGTGCGCCAGGCCCACGCCAATCCGGATGTCGATTGGCTCAGCGGTTGGAGCGGTAACGCCTGGGTGAACATGGCCGGCGGATCGAACTATGGTTTGTGTTATCAATGGCGCGACCTGGTGTACGCGGGGGTGCTGCCGACGGTACGCCGGGTCGGTTGGGCGGCCAAGGGCATCGTCATCAGCCAGGGCACCATCAATGAGCATCATGCCGTGGTGGTTTTCGATCCGCGGCGTCTGCCGCTGAAGCAGGTGTTGTCAGCGTCGGTACGACAGCCGGCCTATGTGCTCGACGCCTGGCGTCGGGGTCGCGCGGATATCTATCCGCTACACACCTGGCTGCAACTGCCGCTGTTCCTGCGCACACCGGCGCAACTCCGCACCCTCGCCGATCCGGTGGCGGCCACCCCTCCCGGCGGGCCGGTCACGCTGAGCGGGCCGGACACCGGGGCCGTGGGTAGCCGGCGTAACAATTAAGCGACGACATTTATATTGCCTTGTTGTAGGGTGGATAAAGCGCAGCGTATCCACCAAGACCTTACCGGCCCCGTGCCGCCGAGGTGGATTCGGCGCTATCGCGCCTTAATCCACCCTACACGCAAAGACGAACAAACCACTAATCACCCCGCCGGCCGCTGCCGAGGGCATGCAGCCACAAATCCACCCTGGCCAGTATCCACTCCGACACCCGCAGCAACACCGGGCGCTGTCGCCAGGACGTGTAACCCAGCTCGATGCAGTCGTGGAAGTCCGCCTCGAACAGGGCACGCACCTGGTCGACGAAGGCCGCGTCCTCCACCAGCAGGTTGGCCTCGAGATTCCAGCGCTGATTCCAGCGGTCGTGGTTGCTCGAACCGATAGTAACGTGCCGGTCGCACAGGCTCACCTTGCTGTGCAGGACGCGCGGCTGGTATTCGAAAATGCGCACACCGCTGCGCAACAACCGCGCATAGTGGCGGCGGCCGGCCTGACGCACCCCAGGATGATCGGTCAACGGCCCTGGAAGCAATAGTCGCACATCCACTCCGCGGCGCGCGGCGGCGCGCAGCGCACGCAACATCGACCAGCCGGGCAGAAAATATGCCGTGGAAAGCCAGGCGCGTTTCCGCGCAGAACGCAGGTTGCGCAACAACATGCGTTTGCCCTCCTGGCGCAACGGGCCCGCGGACAGGGTCACGCGCGCCCGCGCGCCTTGCTCGAACCATGGCGGCGAGGAAACCAGTGGCGGCATGGGTACATCGGCATGCCGATCCCACAGCGACACAAACAATTCCTGCCAGTCGGACACCACCGGACCCTGCATCTCCACCATGGTCTCGCGCCAGCGCTTTTCCGGATGATGCACGGGGTCGAAGGCGTCGGTAATACCGACGCCGCCGACAAAGGCCGTGCGTCCGTCCACCAACAGCAGCTTGCGGTGATCGCGCGCGAAATTATTGAACAACTTGCCGAGGTTGAGCGGATTGTAGGACAAGGTGATGACACCCGCCTGACTGAGGCGCAGGTGGTCGTTGCGAGTGAGTCCGAGGGAACCGAAGTGGTCCAGCAATACGTAGACCTTCACACCGCGGCGCGCCGCACCGGCCAGGGCGCCGATGAACCGGTCCGCCACCCTGCCGGATTCGAACAGATACATCTCCAACATCACATAGCGGCGTGCGGCATCGATCGCCGACAGCATGCGCGGAAAGAAGACATCCCCGTCCTTGAGCAAATACAGGTGATTATCGATGCGCCAGGGATAACGGCATTTAGGCGCAGGATGCCTGCGCAGGCGTCGTACTTCGCTCACCCGCTGTGCCCGTCGTTGATCGCGTTGCGCGCACGGTTGCGGGCGATAACCTGGGCG
>JAYUBZ010000220.1:0-12085 GCA_043740595.1 Gammaproteobacteria bacterium | reverse complement strand
GGGGCCTGGCGCCAGTACTTCCGCCCTCTCGGCGCCGGTTCCCGACAGCGCTCTACCTCGCCCATCCATGGGCTCGCCTGGCGGTCGCCCACCCTACGTCCGGTTGATAATGGTCTCCAGCAACCTCTTTAAGGCCGCAGTTATTGCAGTGACACGCCGCGCACCCACCCGGTTTTGTTTTCGTCAGGCCTTGGTCAACATGGCGTCCACCACGGCGCACCAGGCGCGCGCCAGATTCGCGCGGTCGTAGCCGCCCCCGCCGGTGGCCACCAAGCGGCCTGCGCACAGCTCGTCCGCCAAACGGCACAGTCGCTCCGTCGCATACCCATGGGAGGCGGGTGAGAGTTGCAAATGGGCAAGGGGGTCGCCGGCGATGCTGTCGGCGCCGGCCTGCAGCAGGATGAACTGCGGCTCGGCGGCGCGCAGCCGTTCCTCGACGGACGGCCAGAGACGGCGAAACAGGGCGTCGTCCGCCCCCGGTGGCAGCGGAATATTGAGCTTGCTGCCGCGTGCGCTGCCGCGGCCGGTCTCGTCGGCACGCCCGCTGCCCGGATAGAGGTAGCGTCCGTCTTCGTGCAGGTCGGCGATGGTCAGGTGCGGGTCGTCTTCGTAGGCGTAGAACACGCCGTCGCCATGGTGCGCGTCGATGTCCACATAGGCGATACGCTGGATGCCGTGCACCTGACGCAGGGTTTCGATGGCGACACCGATGTCGTTGAACACGCAGAATCCGGATGCCGCGTCGCGTCGCGCATGGTGCAGACCGGCGATGGGCACAAAGCTGCGCACGCAGCGCCCGTCCACGGCGCGCGCCACCGCGTCCAGCAGCGTGCCGACGACATAACAGGTGGCTTCGTACATGCCGGCAAAGGCCGGGGTGTCGCCGTGATCGAGATAGCCATCTCCGTGGCGCGACATGGCCTGGACGCGTGCGATGTAGTCGGCGGTATGAAAGCGCGCCACCTCGGTTTCGGACGCGAGCACCGGCGGCAGAATATCGACACGCCGGTCCAGCCCTTGACGCTTAAATTCTCTGCGGAACGCCGCCAGCCGATCCGGCCCGAAGGGGTGACCGCGACCGAAACCGTAGTTCGCCAACTCCTCGCCGTCGTACACACATACTCCCATAGGACCTCCCGCAGGGTAATCGAGTGCAGTGCGCCATTCTGTTTGGAACTTATGTTGGCCATCAGCGCTTTCCGTCGCTCAAAACCCAGGGTCCCTTCTTCCTCGGCCCCTTCGGGGAGAGGGGCTTGTTCAGAGGTTCCCTGGCGAGAAACGTCGCCGTAGGACAGGCCGGTGGCGGCGGGCGGGCAAGGCCCGCCAGCGATGTCAGTGCTTGAATATATCCTGGTAACTGCGGTAGAGGCCGGTGGCGAATATCGGCACCGCCATCCAACCGAGTAGCAGCACGGCCAGGTCATCGAAGGGAAAAGACAGGGCGAAAAACATTACATTGATGAACATGTACATCAACAGGAACGGAACACCGAACGCGCACACGGCGACGAAGTTTTGTTTAGACGCGGCAAAACTTTTTTCGATGGACAGCAGCGGCATCTCGCGCCGAAACAGGATCAGCGGCACCGAGTAGAGCACCGTCATAATCAGGCCGAGCTGCAGAAAACGCACCAGAAACCAACCGATGAGGGCCGGCACCCAGACGCGCGGACCGACGCTGCCGGCGGCCATGGCGGTGAGGGCGGAGCCGTCGATCTTCAGCAGTACCGCCAGGATGTTGATGGCCACCACCATGCCGAGGGCGAGTGTGCTGATGACCATGAGGGGGATGAGTTTCTCTTCGTCGCTGAAGATGATGAAGAGCCGGCCGGCGGCGCGTTGCAGGTTGGTCGTGATGCCCTGGGGAGAGAGTCCGCTGCCGGAACGGGTGGGGGCGGTCATGGCGCCACTGAGTTGATCGGCGGCGGTCTGCAGGGCGCCGGCGAGCATCATCGGGCTGATCAGGACCAACAGTAGCAATCCGATGAAGGGGATGAGCTTGAGGGCGATGGCGATCAGCATGTAGACGAGTCCCATACTGACCCATAGGCCCATATCATTTTTCAGTGTGACGAGTCCGTCCAGGACCCAGGACCAACCGTGTTGTAGGTCAGCCTTCTTGATATCGATCACGGCGAATTCTCCTCGTGTGGTCGGCGACCATCGTACTAAGCCGGCGTGGCTTGGATGCAGGTAAGCTGCGCGGCCTATCAAAATTCTAGCAGTTCGCCGGACAAACAGCGGGGTGAGTCTATAAGATGGCGGGTCGCGGGTACAGGGGGAAACAGGCGGTGGCGGGGGCCATTCGGGGGTTGTTTGGATATAACCATCAATATACACGCTTGGTTTTGTAGGGTGGGCAACGCCCACCCTACCACTACCGGCGCGGCGTGATCGACGGCGGACTGTTTAGAAGCGCTTGATGACCCACATCGGGACCTTGATGCTCGGCGACAAATCGCTGCGGCTGAATTGCCCAATGCCTTCGTTGTCGATGAGATAGTAGGGTTTGCCGTGCGCCGGGGTGACCTTGATCATGTAGAGCTGCCCCCGCACCCGGTATTCTTCATAATGGTCCGTGCCGTGGGTGGTGATGGTGACTTCCGGCTCCGGGTTGTCGGCGGGTGTTTCCGCCGCAGGTTGTGACGGGGCTATAGACGGTGGCTTCGCCGCAGGTTGTGCCGGAGACATCGGCGGCGGTTCGGGCAGTTCCTGGAGCTTGGGATTGGCGGCGCAGGCCACCACGGCGGCGATGCCGCTTAGGAGCGCGAATAGGGCAGAAGTGGAATTGCGCATGGCGTGATGGTTTGCATCCTTGTCCTAAAGATTAAGTTGCTTCTCTTCTTCCTCGGCGGACGGTCCGAAACCGCGGCCTTCGTAATAGCGGAAGATGGCGTCGAGGACATCCTGCGGCTTATCGAGTACTATGAAAAGGTCGAGATCGCCCTTGCTGATAACGCCTTCCGGCACCAGGGTGGACTTCATCCAGTCGATGAGTTTTTCCCAGAACGGCGCATGCATGAGGATGATGGGGATGCGCCGGCTCTTGCCGGTCTGCACCAGGGTGAGAATTTCCGCCAGCTCGTCCAGGGTGCCGAAGCCGCCGGGCAGCACCACATAGGCCGAGGCGAATTTCACGAACATGACCTTGCGCGCGAAGAAGTGGCGGAAGTTGAGACCGATGTTCTGGTAGGCGTTACCGGATTGTTCCTGCGGCAGGTTGATATTCAGACCGATGCTGGGGGACTTACCGGCATAGGCGCCTTTGTTCACCGCTTCCATGATGCCGGGACCGCCGCCGCTGACCACCGAGAAACCGGCGTCCGACAGCATGCGCGCCACTTGCTCCGCCAGGGCATAATACGGATGGTCCACCGGTGTGCGCGCAGAGCCGAAGATACTGACGGAGGGTGCGATGCGTGCCAGGCGCTCGAAGCCTTCGACAAATTCCGCCATGATCTGGAAAATCTTCCACGATTCCCGCGACAGTATTTTCGAGGACGTGGTAAAGGCGGCGATGGGTTTTTCGGGAGCGGGCATTTTGTTTTCCATAGACGGCAGTTGTAGCACAAAGCAGGAGATTGTCACAGCATGAACAAGCCTAAACCCCTGGTGCTGGTGGATGGCTCATCCTATCTCTATCGGGCGTTTCACGCCATGCCCAACCTGACCAATTCGCGCGGCGAGCCGACCGGTGCCGTCTACGGCGTGACCAACATGCTGCGCAAGCTGTTAAACGATTACGATCCGCAGCACATCGCCGTGGTGTTCGATGCACCGGGCAAAACATTTCGCGACGAGCTGTTCGATCAATACAAGGCGCACCGACCCTCCATGCCGGATGAATTGCGCAGCCAGATCGAGACACTGCACGCCATCGTCGCGGCCATGGGCCTGCCGCTGCTGATGATAGCCGGTGTGGAGGCGGACGATGTCATCGGCACCCTCGCCGTGCAGGCAACTAGCAACGGCATGGACACGTTGATCTCCACCGGCGACAAGGACATGGCCCAGCTGGTGGACGAGCATGTCAATCTCCTCGACACCATGCAGGACGCGCACTACGACCGGCAGGCGGTGATCGACAAGTTCGGCGTGCCGCCGGAGCGCATCGTCGAATACCTGGCCCTCATCGGCGACACCTCGGACAACATCCCCGGCGTGCCCAAGGTCGGCCCCAAGACCGCGGTTAAGTGGTTGCAGGAGTACGGCTCGCTCGATGCCCTGGTGCAGCATGCCGCGGATGTCGGCGGCAAGGTGGGGGAAAACCTGCGCGCGTCCCTGGACATCCTGCCGTTGTCGCGTAAGCTCGCGACCATCAAGTGCGATGTGCCGCTGCCGTTGCAGGCGCCGCAACTGCAGCGGCAGCCGCCGGACGTGGCGCGTCTGCGCGAATTGTATCAGCGCATGGAGTTTAAGAGCTGGCTCGCCGACCTGGGAGGCGCCAACGCGCAACCGCCCGCCGCCGTTACCAATAGTGACCACGGCTATGTCACGCTGACCGATATGGCGGAGCTCGACACGTGGCTCGCCCGTCTCAAACGCGCACCGTTGTTCGCCTTCGACACCGAGACCACCGACCTCGACGTGATGAACGCCGAGATCGTCGGCGTGTCGTTTACCGACGTGGCCGGCGAGGGCGTGTATGTGCCCGTCGGGCATACGTACCCGGGGGCGCCGGAGCAACTCGATCGTGCCGCGGTACTGGCGAAACTCAAACCCCTGCTGGAAGACCCGGCGCACAAAAAGGTCGGCCAGAATTTAAAGTACGACATGAGCGTCCTGGCCAACTACGACATCCATCTGGCCGGCATCGAGTTCGACACCATGCTGGAATCCTACGTGCTCGACAGCACCGCCTCACGCCACGACATGGACAGCCTGGCGCTGAAATACCTGGGACACAAGACCATCAAGTACGAAGAGGTGGCGGGCAAGGGCAAGGGTCAGATCAATTTCAGCGAAGTGCCGGTGGAACAGGCAAGCGTGTACGCCGCCGAGGACGCGGACATCACCCTGCGCCTGCATCAACATTTGTGGCCACGGTTACAGGAGATCCCGTCCCTGGCAAAACTGTTGCGCGAGATTGAAATGCCCCTGGTGCCGGTGTTGTCGCATATCGAGCGTAATGGTGTCAAGATCGACGCCGCCATGTTGCGTCGCCAGAGCAGCGAGCTGGCGTTGCGCATGCTGGAGCTGGAGCAACAGGCCTACACCCTCGCAGGCCAGCCGTTCAACCTGGCGTCGCCCATGCAGATCCAGGAGATCCTCTTCGGCAAGCTCAGCCTGCCGGTGTTGAAAAAGACGCCCAAGGGCCAGCCGTCCACGGCGGAAGAGGTGTTGCAGGAACTGGCCCTGGACTATCCGTTGCCGCAAGTGATCCTGGAGCACCGCGGCATCGCCAAACTCAAGTCCACTTACGCCGACAAGCTGCCGGAGATGATCAGCCGGCACAGTGGTCGTGTGCACACCTCCTATCATCAGGCGGTGGCGGCCACCGGGCGGTTGTCCTCCTCCGACCCCAACCTGCAGAACATCCCGGTGCGCACCCAGGAGGGCCGGCGCATACGCCAGGCGTTTGTGCCGGAAGACGGTTACCGCATGCTGTCGGCGGACTATTCCCAGATCGAACTGCGCATCATGGCGCACCTGTCGCAAGATGCCGGCCTGCTACGCGCCTTTGCCGAGGAGGCGGACGTGCACCGCGCCACCGCCGCGGAGGTGTTCGGCGTGACACCGGAGAACGTCACCGATGACATGCGACGCAACGCCAAGGCCATCAACTTCGGGCTGATCTATGGCATGTCCGCCTTCGGTCTGGCGCAGCAGCTCAAGATCGATCGCACCGCCGCCCAGGAGTACATCAATCTTTATTTCGCACGTTACCCCGGGGTGAAGGACTTCATGGACCGCACGCGTGAACAGGCGCATGCCTTGGGTTACGTGGAGACGCTGTTCGGGCGGCGCCTGTACCTGCCGGAGATCAACGCGAGCAATCACGCGCGCCGCCAATATGCGGAACGCACCGCCATCAACGCGCCCATGCAGGGTACTGCCGCGGATCTCATCAAGCTCGCCATGCTGGCGGTGGATAGCTGGATCACGACGTCCGGCGATGATGTGAAAATGATCATGCAGGTGCACGACGAATTAGTTTTTGAAGTTGAGGCGAAAGGGGTGGCCGCGGCCACGGACCGGATTCGCGAGTGTATGACCGGCGTCGCCCAGCTGGCGGTGCCACTGGTGGTGGACATCGGTGTCGGGGGCAACTGGGACGAGGCCCATTAGATAGGCCATGGGCATAGGGTGGGTATTGCCCGCCAGCGTGCTACCCGACGCCACGTCTGGTGGGCGATGCCCACCCTACAGCTGACATGGGGGTATAGGGCGGGGGAAGGATTATATTGAACGTGTTTCGGAACTTTCGGGAAAGACCACCGTCTATGTGTACATGGACGCAAGTCCTACCCGCTCCTCCTCCCTGAGCGGGGAAGTCCCGACCCAAATTCGGGATTTGTTGTCAGCCCCGGACTCTCTCCCCTTGTCTCCGGGGCTTTTTTTTGTCTGCGTTTCTAAGCGGTGGGTCTCGGCGGAGTTTGTAGGGTGGGCATCGCCCACCACGCGGGGCGTCGATAATGTTCCGCTGGTGGGCGATGCCCACCCTACATTCGTGTAGGTGCGGCGGGCGGCAATGCTGTCTAGCGCGGCCGCGCGATTAAAGCTTGAGTGCCAGCCATTCGGCCAATTGCTTGCGGGCGTCATCGATGCCTTGTTTTTTCAATGCGGAAAAGGTCTGCACGGTGGCGGTAGAGGGGTATTGGGCAAGATAACGACGCACTTTTTCCAGGACCGAGCCCGCCGCGCCGCGGCTTAACTTGTCTGCCTTGGTGAGGAGGATGTGCACCGGCATCTGCATTTCACGGCACCAGGTCAACATGTCCACATCGAAGGGCGTCAAGGGGTGGCGGATATCCATGATCAGCACCAACCCGGCGAGACTGGTGCGGATTTGCAGGTATTCGTTCAGCGTCTGTTGCCAGTTATCGCGCACGTCCAGAGACACCTTGGCGTAGCCAAAGCCCGGCAGGTCCACCAAACGGTGTTCATCGTCCAGGGCAAAAAAGTTGATCAGTTGGGTGCGACCCGGGGTTTTACTGGTGCGCGCCAGGCCGCGGTGGTCGGTGATACTGTTGATCGCGCTGGACTTTCCCGCGTTGGAGCGCCCGGTAAAGGCCACCTCGGCACCGGTGTCCGGCGGCAGGTCTGTGGGTTTCTGGGCGCTCAACACGAAAACCGCGCGACGGAAATAATCGGCTAGGGGGTGGTTAGACAAATTGACCTCAGGACGTGCTCTTGGTATATAAGGCGGCGCTAACTGGGACTTTGCAAAAGACATCCAAGCGGATCTTGATAAAACTGCTGTTCGGGCCATTTTCCCGCAAACACTCGTATCGATCCAGGCGGTTTGTGCGCCACAGTGTAGCATTATTGGCGGACACGCCCGCCACCAGAGACCGGTTAATTAATTGACTCCCTGCCAGGGGCAGGTAACACGAAGGGGAAACTTATGAAGAAGATACTCACACTGGCCTTGGGCGTCTTGCTGGCCAGTACCGTGGTGATGGCTTGGGCGGAAGGCTCGGCCGTCGCTGGCAAGGCCAAGTCGGCGGTATGTGCCGGTTGCCACGGGGTGGATGGCAACAGCATGAGTCCGGATTTCCCCAAACTCGCCGGGCAGGAGGCCGCTTATATCGCCAAGCAGCTGGCGGATTTCAAGAACCCCAAGTCCGGCCGCAATAACCCGATCATGTTGGGCATGTCCGCGGGCCTGTCGCCGGCCGATATGGCGAATCTGGGCGCCTATTACGCCAGCCAAAAACCCAACCCGGGCACCGCCGTGGCCGATGCCGAAACGCTTAAGACGGGTGGACGTCTTTACCGAGGCGGCAATGCCCAATTCGGTATCGCCGCCTGCATGAGCTGCCACGGCCCCTCTGGCCACGGTATACCACCGCGCTTCCCGCGGGTGTCCGGTCAGCATTCCGCCTATACCCAGAAGCAGTTGCTGGCCTTCAAGGCGGGAGAGCGCACCAATGATGGCGACATCATGACCCGCATCGCCTTTAAGTTGTCCGTTGCCGAAATCAAGGCCGTCTCCGAGTATATGGCCGGTCTGCACTAAGCCTCGTCTCCTCCCCCGGACGGGTTTCCGTTCGGGGGAGGTGATCCCTCTGTTTTTGTCACCCCACCCCTCTGCCCCTCTGCCCCAGGCCACACGCCGTTTTCCAAGAATGGGCACATTCTGTCTGCCCATGCGCGTCACTGAGCCCAGTTACGGCCACCCCCGACAGCGGCTGCTCCGGATTGGGTATCTCAAGCTAACAGTGTAAAAACAATCAGTTATCACCTTATCGGTACTCTGGCACGCCTATTGCTCTTGTATTGGACAGCGAGGCGGGTGGTAAGGCAAAACGGCCGCATCACCCACGAACCAGGTCAAGAATAAGGAGTTACGGCAATGCTCAGCTTCATAGTCAGTCTGGTGAACAACTACGAAACCCACCACGGTGTGCGGCCGAACCTGGTCTACATGAACGAGACACATTATAGCTACCTGCGGGAAGAGCTGCCGGGGGTGCGGGACCACGAAGACGTGACCGCGATCCTGGGTGTGGACATCGCCCTCAACGACGAAACCCTGCGCCCGCACGTGGCCACGGTTAAGTACGGTACTGAATACATTCTTTCGAGCTGAATATTGCGCTGAGTCGGTGGCCGGTGAGAGCCACGACATTACGACCAGCAAAGGGGTGGGGGTCTAGGCCGGGGTTTAAAACCCCCGGCCTTTTTATTTGGGGTGCAGCATTTGGTTGTGAGGCGCCGGGTCGGACCTCCATAACAGCCTGATACGCCATCGAACAGACCTCCGCTTCTCCTGAATCTCAAGCCTTGAATCAACTTTATTGATGCCAAAAAAGCAGGCTGACGTTTTGCTGCGCACAGCCACAACATGCTGCGTGGGCCTGGGTCGAGGGTGTTTGCGGGAACCTTTTGTCGGCCCCGCGCATTATGTAGTCATCAACACGGGGAAACCAAAATATCGGTGACGCCGGCCTTTCAACCCAACTCAAGAGGCAACAGCATGACCACATCCAACACGCTCGCACCGATCTCGGCTTCGCGCCGGCTTTTTCTATTTGAGACCACCGCTGCCACCCTTTCGGGCGCGGCCATTGCCTTGCTCGCCGGCTCACCGCGTCTGGCACAGGCCGCCGGCCACGAGGCGGGACAGGTGGTGACCGATATCCAGATCTTGAATGCCGCACTGGCCGCCGAACGTGAGGCCATCGCGGCCTACCAGGTCGGTGCCGAAAGCGGCCTACTCAAGAAGGATGTGTTAAAGACAGCCGTACAATTTCAAAGCCACCACAAGGCCCACGCCGATGTGCTCGCCGGTACCATCAAGAAGTTGGGCGGCGAGTCGGCGGAGGCGCCGACGAAGTACGATTTTCCGGTGCATCAGCTCAAGAGCCAGAAGGACGTACTCGAATTCGCCGCCAAGCTCGAACGCGGGGCCGTGACGGCCTACGCCGGTGCGATTCCGAAGTTCGAGAACCGCGATTTGTCGGCGGCCGCGGCGAGCATACTCTCCGACGAGGCGATGCATTGGGCGGTATTGCGCCAGGTGCTGGGGCTCGACCCGGTGCCCGGCGCTTTCTTCGCCTAAGCTGATTATACGGCGACTGCCCCGCGCACCGGTGAGCGGTGCGCGGGGCACTTATCATTGAAGGATACCGATGGCGACGCAAGAGGCAGGCAAGATGATCCCAACCCTGGACGCGAACAGCGCGCGCCGCAGCGTCACGGAGTTACCGGACGAGACATTGATCGCGCGCATCCGGGCGGGTGATACCAGCGGCTACGAAACCATTCTGCGCCGTTACAACCGCCGCCTGTTTCGTGTTACCCGCAGCATCCTGCGCGATGACGACGATGCGCAGGATGCCATGCAGGAGGCCTATGTGCGCGCATTCACCCATCTCGGCGATTACCACACCGCGGGCAACTTTGGCGCGTGGCTCACGCGCATCGCCGTCAACGAGGCCCTTATGAAGAAGCGTAGCGACAAACGATACGCATCGCGCGTAGTTTCGCCGCTGCACGACGAGGACGACGCCATGGCGCAAGTACCGGCACCGGACGCCAGCACCGAAGACCTGGCCGCCAACGGCGAATTGCGCCACCTGATCGAGGTGGCCGTCGACCGGCTACCCGAAGGCTTCCGCACGGTCTTCGTCCTGCGCGCCATCGAACAGCTCAGCATCGAAGAGACCGCGACCTGCCTCGGCATCCCCGCCGCCACGGTCAAAACCCGCTTCCACCGCGCCCGCGGCCTCATGCAACAAGCGCTCACGCAGCATATCGATGCCGCCGGACCCGGCGCTTTTGACTTCGACGGCCCACGTTGTGATCGCATGGTTGCCACTGTACTCGCGCGTCTGGTGCCATCGGTTTTGTAAGCCGCCGAGATCAGAGACGCTGAAAGGTGACAGAATTAATTTTCAACAACCGGGGTCTTGTTCATTTCTACAAGAGGGTGGCGATGGGAAATAAATTAGTCGCCTTTTCTATTTGTCAGTCGCCGCTGTAATCCACGGCTCCAGCCTTTTACCGAAAGCCACGCTTACCACATAGCGCACATTGTCGCTGCGCTCACTGCCAGCAAGACCAAATATCCCATGGTAGTCGAGCGGTACATTGATATGGCTGTTGCTGAGATCGCTGATATAGCCCGACAGGCGGGTTTGTTTTTGCCGGGTGCTGAGCCGTGGCCGAATCTGTCCGCGGACGATGGCGTAGTGTTGGTTATCGGGGTACTGCCTGCGCAGCGCCGCCGCATCGACACCCGCGTCGATGACGAACAAACGGCTGTTGTCCTGTTCTTCACGCTTGAGTTGCTCGCTCGCGCGCTGCGCGCGCTGCTCGAACTCCTTGCCCCCCCGGTGGGCGCCGGGCAGCGCCTGCTCGCGCACGCTGTGTTCCCGGGTACGTTCGAGTGCCCGCCGATAGGCCGGGCCATTCATCTCGAGGACCAGCAAAACTTCCCTCGACAGCAGCTTGTCGTAATGCCGGCGGCCTGCGTCGGTGTCCTCCGGCAACGAAACATCAAAACCCAAGGCCGCCAGTTTTGTCTTGTCGAGCCAATCGGGCGCGCCGCCGATACTGAGATAGGGCATAGACAGGTTATCGAGATTGTCGCTCTCCATGCCCAGCGTACGCCATTGCAGCCCAAGTGCCAGTTCGCTGTTCTCGCCTTTCCCTCCCCAGGCATAGGGCAGCTGCAGTTCGCGCTGTGTCAGCGACAAGACGGCCTCGGGTTGCCCTGAACGGTTATACGCAGCGCCACCCAGTGCCACCGCATTGGTCATCAGGATGAGGGCGACACCGGCCATGAGGGTGCGGCGGCGGGACCCGGTCATGCGGCCGTCTCCCCGCCGGGCAGCGTGTCACCGGTGGCGCGCAGGCGCCGCATCACCACCAGGAATAATACGGCGGTGAGCCCGAGCACCAGGAAGAAGAGATACTTGGGCATGATCTCCCACCACCAGTCGAAGAACTTGGTATAGAGAAAAATGACGAAGAAGGTCACGCCGGTGTTCACCATGTCCGGCCAGTGGCGGCGCGCGCCGACCCAGATGGCCGCCGCGCTGCCGGCGAAGCCGAGTACCTGGTACAGGCCCTCGATGACATCCACATCGGCATTGAGATAGCTGACTTGCCCCCAATTGGCCAGGACCAGCATGGGCAGAAACAGGGTCAACAGACCGAACACGCGGTAGATGGTGCCGAAGCCGGTGTAGCGTTCATGCCGGATGATCTGCGGAATGACGAGCATCGCCACGGCGGCGGGGAAAAAATTTTCCGGGCGCTCGCCAAAATACAGCCAATACATTCCGCTCCAGGTGCCGGTGCGCGAGGAGAGGTAGGCAATGAGACACAGTATGCCCGCGGCCAACAGCAGTCGCAGATCGCAGGTGTAGGCCAGCAGCAAGGCGAACGCCGCCCAAGGCAGGAGTGCCTTGTC
>JAYUBZ010000219.1:0-5171 GCA_043740595.1 Gammaproteobacteria bacterium | reverse complement strand
GATTTCTCCCTTCGGTCGAAATGACAGTGGGGACTTAATCAGAGCTTCCCTAACTGCCCCGGCCGCCTGTCATCATCGGCTGCATCCTGTCTTTTTCCGCCGCCGAGGTCGCGTCCCGGTCGAGGAATCGGTTCAACCCGCACACGATCGCCGCCAAGGTCGCGCTGACGATATCCTCGTGCAGGCCCACGCCCGACATGGACTCCCCTTGCGGATCGACGCTTAATTCCACATACGCGACGGCCTGGGCCCTGGCGCCGGCGCCCACGGCGTGCTCTTCATAGGCCAGCACATCCAATCCGGCGGCATGCGTGCGGCGGAGCGCGTCCACAAAGGCACCCACCGGACCGCTGCCATGACCCGCAATCTGTATCTCACGACCCTGCTGTCGCAGGCGCGCGCTCAGATGTTCGCGTTGATCGCCACTGGCGGCACGCGTGATCTGGTAGTCAACCAGAATTATCGGTCCTGCCCTATCCAGATACTCGGTGCGAAACGCCGCCCAAATATCCTCGGCACTGAGTTCCCTGCCGCTGGCATCGCTGATGTCCTGGACAACGCGACTGAACTCAATCTGCAAACCCCGCGGCAGACGCAAGCCATGATACTGTTCCAGGAGATACGCCACGCCACCTTTGCCGGACTGACTGTTCACGCGAATGATCGCTTCGTAGCTGCGCCCGAGGTCCGCCGGGTCGATGGGCAGATACGGCACCTCCCAGACAGCGTCGCGGCGTTGCGCGGCAAATCCTTTTTTGATGGCATCCTGATGTGAGCCGGAAAATGCGCTAAACACCAGCTCGCCGGCATAGGGATGACGCGCATGCACGGGTAGCCGATTGCAGTATTCGGCGCAGGCACGCACCTTATCGATGGCGGAAAAATCCAGTCCAGGATCGAGTCCCTGGGTAACCATATTGAGGGCCAAGGTCACCAGGTCCACATTGCCGGTGCGTTCACCGTTGCCAAACAAGGTGCCTTCGACCCGTTCGGCGCCGGCCATCATCGCCAGTTCCGCGGCGGCGCTGGCCGAGCCGCGATCATTGTGCGGATGTACACTGATGACCACGCTGTCACGCCGGCTGATGTGCCGGCCGAACCACTCGATCTGGTCGGCATAGACGTTGGGCGTGGCCATTTCCACCGTGGACGGCAGATTGAGGATGACCTTACGTTGCGGTGTAGGCTGCCAGACGGCGTTCACCGCCTCACAGATCTCCAGGGAAAACTCCAGTTCCGTGGCGGTGAAACTCTCCGGCGAGTATTCAAATACCCAGTCCGTCTCCCGTTGAGCCGCGGCCAGCTCACGGCACAGACTGGCCCCGCTAACGGCAATATCAACGATGCCGGCGCGGTCGAGGCCAAAGACAATGCGCCGCTGCACCGGTGAGGTGGAATTGTACAGATGCATGATGGCGCGCCTGGCCCCGCGCAAGGCATCGAAGCTGCGCCGGATCAACGCCGGGCGCGACTGGGTGAGCACCTGTATCGTCACGTCGTCGGGGATACGGTCGCCGTCGATGAGATAACGGATGAAATCGAAATCCGTTTGCGAGGCGGCAGGGAAACCCACTTCGATCTGTTTGAAGCCGATGTTGACCAGCTGCCGGAACATGCGCCATTTGCGTTCGGCGTCCATGGGTTCCACCAGCGCCTGATTGCCATCGCGCAGATCCACGCTGCACCAGGTGGGCGGTGACTGGATGACCTTTGCCGGCCAGGTTCTGTCCGGTAAATTGATCGGCGGGAACGGGCGATACTTCTGACTGATCGTGGTTTTCATTCTGTAATCCTTTCCTGAGGGGTCGTCGATAGGGAAGTGGCCGGACTGATGACCACTGGGCAGCCACGTGCGCTAGGCCCAGTGGTCGCGCGGCAGTCGACCCAGGAACAGGATGGTATGAAGACGAACAATCGGAAGCGATAAGGAAATACAGTTTCTACGGCTCACAAAACCCCCAACGAATCTTTGAGTAACGGCCCGCTGGTTCTGGGCCTGGAACGAATACAGCGACAGCTTAGGAGGACTTAGAGTGAGCGACGCAGTCGCAGGCTGGCCAGAAGCCGGCCCGCCAGGGAGAGGGGAAACGAAATGGAGGTATGGATACGCACAAGTCAGATGTTAGGGGGGATGACACAAAAACGCAAGCGGGCGCTGCCCGCCTTGCCCGCGCTCAGTTCAGCCAGCCTGCTTAATCAGCCGGCATAGGCAGACCACCCGGTGTTAAAAACACCTTGCCCACCCATTATAAATAATCGATCGCCCCGGGCATCCAGGGTATATCCATCACGCCCGGATCAACACCGAACTGCTTAACTAAAGTGGTGACCTGGCCACGATGATGCGTTTGATGATTGAATAGTTGCGTGACAAAAATCCATGTTGCGGCGCTCCGGGTCTTGCCATCGACGATACTGGTGAACGTAAGAGGCTGTTGCAACCAGTCTTCGCCCAATGTGCCGGACCACTGCAGAATGGCCGCATCCATCGCCTGACGCTCGGCGTACAGCTGATCGAAATCGGCATAGAGCTCTTCACCCATACGCGCCTGTGGGTAGGCGTGCACCTTAAACCGCGTCAACCAGGCGCGGTCACCCCAAAGGATATGATTCAACGTGGCGTGGATGGATTTGAAGAAGGCCCCGCGATCGGATTTTCGCTGTTCATCGGATAATCCCGCGCACACCGTGTACAACCGCTGATTTATCCACTGGTTGTAGTCCGCCATGAGCTGATAGTAGTTTCCGCTGTACATTAGCCTCCTGATTGCCTGCCGCCGGGGGGAATAACGTGTGCCGGTGATGATAACAAAAATCCAGCCGCACTACGCAGCGTCGTGTACGCGGCGGCGGCGAAATCCATGACCGAATCCGCTGTCCACGTTCAGGTTATGGAAAGACCACGTTATGGCTCTGAAATGCCCAGAAATCGGCGTTTTATGCCTTTTCTTGCGCCACCCCAGCTGCGGTTGGCATGCCCTGTGCATATCACTCTTTACATCCCGAACGTTACGGTATTCCAGTGCATGACTTGACGATCCACCACGTCCGGCAAACACCCGCGGAACCGTCCGGGGGCACGTCAATGGACGACGCTCGGAATCCATGGGCATTGTCATTAAGGACAGATCGGCCGTGAACGCACCGCTATCAATCAAACATCGCATACTCCCAGTGCTGGCCTTCGGCATACGACAGAAGGTGGTGCTGGTGCTGGTGTGCGTGCTGACGATCGCCCTCGGCACCACTACCTGGCTTACCCTACACGACCAGCAACAGCAGGTGTTGCGCGCCACCTCCGATCACGGACAGGACCTGTCGCACATCGTCTCCCAGGCGCTGTCCTACAGTGTCATCAGTTCTGACTACCACACCATACAACTGCTGCTGGATGAAATCACCAAGGCACGCGACATTGGCTACGCCAAGGTCTTGAGTAACAAGGGCAACGTCATGGCCGAGTCGGGCCGCCCGCCCACGGATGAAAATCAATGGCGCATGTTCGAGTCCGATATTCAATTCGCTGGAAAATCCGCCGGGCGGCTGATTATCGGCCTTAATCTGGACCGGGTCGCGGAGACGCTGAAGAACGAGCAGTCGTCGATACTGTCGCGCCAGGTGATCACCATCTTTCTGATAGCCTTTGGCGAATTCATTGCGCTGTCCTACCTGATCATACGACCGGTCACGATCATTTATCGCGCACTCACCAACCGCGTCGAGCAAGACGGCCAGGTAACCTATAATATCCCCATCATATCCAGTGACGAGTTCGGCATGCTGTCGCAACAGTTCAACGACATGGGTACACAGCTCAACCAGGCGAACGCGCGCCTGCAGGAACGGATCATCTCCGCCGATCAAAAACTGACCGAGACCAATGCCCGCCTAGTGCAGCAGGCTGAAGAGCTCAAACATATCAATGAGGAACTGAGCCGCATCGCCATCACCGATCCGCTGACGGGTTTATTCAATCGGCGTTATTTTGAAAGCCTGCTGGAAAACGACCTGGCGTTGTCCGAACGCTACGGCGACAGCAACAGTATCCTGATGATCGACGTGGATCGCTTCAAGTTGATCAATGACGCCCATGGCCATAGCAGCGGCGATGCCGTGCTGCGCAACCTGGGCGGCGTACTCTCGACAGCGATACGAAAATCCGACGTGGCCTGTCGCTTGGGTGGCGAGGAGTTTGTGATGCTATGCCGCCGGATATCGAAAGAACAGTCCCTGGCGGTGGCGGAGAAAATCCGCAAGACTATCGAATCGACCACCTTCCGCAGCATAGACGGGGAGGTCATCCCGGTAACGGTCAGCATCGGTATCGAGACCTTCCCGAAGGACGGCAAGATCACCCCTATCATGGAAAACCTGAACCGCGCCGACATGGCGCTGTATGCCAGCAAGGCCGCCGGTCGCAACTGTGTGACACACTATGCCGATATACCCGATAACCACAAAGGATAATTGACATGAAAAAACTTCATTCATACCGACACGTTCGCGTTATGTGCGTGATCATGACGTTGTCCATGGCGACCCCGGCATTCGCCGACGAACAAAATGGGTTGCGTTTCGGATCGGTCGCCATGGATATCCCGGCCGTCATGTACCACCGGCTGTCGCCACTCACGGACTATCTGAGCAAAACACTCAAACGTCCCGTCACGCTGAGTCTGTCCCCCGACATGTCACAGGCCATCGATGAACTCGCGACCGGCAAGGTGGACATCGCCTACCTGACCCCGGTGGCCTATCTGAAGGCGCACGACCAAGGCGGTGCGCAGCTGGTGGTAAAGATGGTTACCGAGAACAAAGCATTTTTTAATCTGGATATAGTGGTGCGCGAGGACAGCCCGATTAAGCACATGTCCGACCTGCGCGGCAAGCGCTTTGCCTTCGGCGACAAGGCCGCACTGCTGCAGCGCGCGGTGGTAGTCGGCGCCGGTGTTCCACTCGCGGACCTGGGCGAGTATCAGTTCATCGGTCATTACGACAACGTCGCGCGCGCGGTGATGAGCGGCGATTTCGATGCAGGAATACTCAAGGACACGACCGCCGAAAAGTGGGCGGGCAAGGGGTTGCGGATTCTGTATCGGTCCGCCAACCTACCGCCCTACAATATCGCGGTGAGCGCGAAGGTGGACAAAGAATTGCTTGCACAATTGCGC
>JAYUBZ010000218.1:0-9392 GCA_043740595.1 Gammaproteobacteria bacterium | reverse complement strand
CAGAAACACGTAGCACCGCGCATCGAGCCGGTGATCAAGCCGCCGGTCAAGAGCGAGCGCGTCGAGAGAGAGAGGCAGGTGCCGCTGTTCGATGCGCCGGCCAGCGGCGAGTTGCCACCCTTGTCGTTGCTCGATCCACCGGACGAGAAGAAGGCGTCCTACTCCACCCAGACCCTGGAGGCGATGTCGCGCCTGTTGGAAAAGAAGCTGCTCGATTTCAACATCGAGGTGCAGGTGGTGGCGGTGCATCCGGGTCCGGTGATCACGCGTTTTGAAATCGATCCGGCCCCGGGTATCAAGGCCAGCCAGATCACCGGTCTTGCCCGTGACTTGGCGCGCGCCATGTCGGTCATCAGCCTGCGGGTGGTGGAAAACATTCCGGGTAAATCCGTCGTCGGTCTGGAGATTCCCAACGAGCAGCGCGAAATCGTGCGCCTCAGTGAAGGCCTGTCGTCCAAGGCCTACGAGGACGTCAGTTCACCCCTGGCCCTGACCCTGGGTAAGGACATCGGTGGCCACCCGATAATTGTGGACTTGGCGAAGATGCCGCACATGCTCATCGCCGGTACCACCGGCTCGGGAAAATCCGTGTGCATCAACGCGCTCATCCTGAGCCTGGTGTACAAATCGACGCCGGAGCAGGTGCGGCTCATCATGGTCGACCCGAAGATGCTGGAGCTGGCGATGTACGAGGGCATTCCCCATCTGCTGGCGCCGGTGGTCACGGACATGAAGCAGGCGGCCAATGCCCTGCGCTGGTGTGTGGTGGAAATGGAACGGCGTTATCGTTTGATGGCGGCCCTTGGCGTGCGCAACATCGCCGGCTACAACCATAAAGTGAAGGACGCGGAGAAGGCCGGCAAGCCCATCCTCGACCCGATCACCGTGCCGGAAGAGGGTGAGGAAGTGCAGGCGCTGACGACGCTGCCGTATATCGTCATCATTATCGACGAGCTCGCCGACATGATGATGGTGGTGGGCAAGAAGGTGGAGGAGTTGATCGCGCGCCTGGCACAGAAGGCGCGTGCCTCCGGCCTGCATCTGATCGTTGCCACCCAGCGCCCGTCTGTGGATGTCATCACCGGGCTCATCAAGGCCAACATCCCGACGCGCGTGGCGTTTCAGGTTTCCGCGCGTGTGGATTCGCGCACCATCCTCGACCAGATGGGCGCGGAACAGCTGCTGGGTCAGGGCGACATGCTGTTCCTGCAACCGGGCACGGGGTTGCCGATACGCGTGCACGGCGCCTTTGTCGCCGATCAGGAAGTGCACAAGGTGGTGGCCTTCCTCAAGAAAAGCGGCAAACCGAATTACAATGAAAGCATCCTCACCGGCGATGTCGATAGTCTCAGCGGTGGCGACGGCGCCGGTTTTGGCGGTGAGGCGGGCATGAACGGCGAGGCCGACCCGCTGTACGACGAGGCCCTCAAAATTGTCACCGAAAGCCGGCGCGCGTCCATCTCCGGCGTGCAACGGCGACTGCGTATCGGCTATAACCGCGCCGCGCGCCTGATCGAGGAAATGGAAAAAACCGGTGTGGTCGGCCCATTGCAACCCAACGGCAGCCGCGAAGTCCTGGCGCCGCCGCCTCCACCGCGCAACTGAACGAGGCTCAGGAGAGACAGTCAGATGAGAGGTCTTTGTAGGGTGGGCATCGCCCACCATCGATGACCCAGGTTGCCGCAATGGTGGGCGATGCCCACCCTACAGCCATGATTGGATACTCCCCAGCAGAGAAGGAAAAGCTTACGCCTATGCCGCGACTGAAAGTTTTAGTCATGTTGTTCCTGTTGAGCCCCGCTGTTCAGGCCTCGGCGCCCACCAGTCTCGAGCGGTTTTTTAACGACGTGCACACGTATACGGCGCACTTCCAGCAAGTGGTGTTGGACGAGGGTCTTAATATACTGCAAGAATCCTCCGGCACCCTATCCATCGAGCGGCCCGGCAAGTTCCGCTGGGACTACGATACGCCCTACCAGCAGCAGATTGTCGGCGATGGAAAAAAGGTGTGGATCTACGATGTGGAGTTGCAACAAGTGACTGTGCGCCGCATGACCGCTGCCCTGAGCAGTACCCCGGCCCTGTTGCTCGCCGGTAAGGCCGGACTCAAGCGACATTTCGCTGTCACCGATCTCGGGCATCAGGGCAATCTCGATTGGGTGAAGATGGTGCCCAAGATCCGCGACGGCGGTTTCGAGGACATCCGCATCGGGTTTGAAAAAGGCGTGATCCGCTCCCTGGAGCTGGTAGATGGCTTTGGTCAGACCACGCGCATTACCCTGAGTGATGCCAGCGAAAATAAAAAAATCGATGCCAAACGTTTCTCCTTTGTCCCGCCCAAAGGCGTGGACGTCATCACCGAATGAGTCTCGCGCGCAAAGCGTCATCGAGCACGGCAGGGCCGAGTCCGGCGCACCCCCTGGCCGATCGTATGCGCCCGGTGACATTGGATGAAATCGCCGGCCAAGGGCATCTGCTCGGGCCGGGTAAACCCCTGCGCCGCGCCATTGAGATCCAGGTTGCGCACTCCATGGTCTTCTGGGGGCCACCAGGCAGTGGCAAGACAACCCTTGCGCGCCTCATCGCCACCCATTCCGGTGCGCACTTTATCGGCCTGTCGGCGGTATTCTCCGGCGTGAAAGAAATACGTGCGGCAGTGGACGCGGCGCAGCAATTTCGCCGAGAGCAGGGGATGCCCACCGTTTTGTTTGTCGATGAGGTGCACCGTTTCAACAAGGCGCAACAGGACGGTTTTTTACCTTACGTAGAAGACGGGACGCTGACCTTCATCGGCGCCACCACCGAGAATCCCTCGTTTGAACTGAACAAGGCGTTATTGTCCCGCGCCCGGGTCTATGTACTGAAGAGTCTGCAGCCCGCGGATATCCGCCTGCTCATAGACCGCGCGCTGACGGATAGCGAGCGTGGTCTGGGTGCGCTTAAGCTGGTTTTGCCTGAGGCATTGCGTGACCTGTTGGCGGTTGCGGCAGACGGCGATGCGCGCCGCGCCCTCAACCTGCTGGAGCTCGCCGCGGATCTGGCGGAGGATCAAGACGGACGTGCTGTGGTGACAGAATCCAGCGTGCAGGAGTTGATCACCGGCGGTGTGCGGCGATTCGACAAGGGCGGTGAGGTGTTCTATGACCAGATATCGGCGTTGCATAAATCCGTGCGCGGCTCTTCACCCGATGCGACGCTCTATTGGTTCGCGCGCATGCTTGATGGTGGTTGCGATCCTTTATATATTGCGCGACGGGTGGTGCGCATGGCGAGCGAGGATATCGGCAATGCCGACCCGCGTGCGCTGCAACTGGCGCTGAATGCCTGGGACGTGCAGGAGCGATTGGGCAGTCCGGAAGGTGAATTGGCCATCGCCCAGGCCCTGGTGTATCTGGCCTGTGCGGCCAAGAGCAACGCCGTTTACGCCGCCTTCGGTGCGGCGCGCGAAGAGGTGCGTTCCAGCGGCTCCCTTGAGGTGCCGATCCATCTGCGCAATGCGCCCACCCAGCTCATGCAGGGACTGGGTTACGGCAAGGCCTATCGCTACGCCCACGACGAGCCTGAGGGTTATGCCGCCGGCGCGACGTATTTTCCGGAAGCACTGGGTGAGCGACAATATTATCATCCGGTGCCGCGCGGTCTGGAGCAGAAAATCGCCGAGAAACTGGCACACCTGCGTGAATTGGACAAGAAGGCCCAAGGCTAGTGGTGGCCTCGAACAAACGTACATGCATTGGTAGGGTGGGCATTGCCCACCACACACGGCGCTGGCCGGCATCCCATGGTGGACGATGCCTACCCTGAATCTAACAAGCACTATAAGAGTACGAGGAACTGCGTGAACAAAGTGATTGCCATTGCCCTGGGCGGCGCCGCCGGTAGCGTGCTGCGCTATTGGATGTCCACCGGTGTTCATAGCCTGCTGGGGCGGGGTTTTCCCTATGGCACGCTGGCCGTGAATGTGCTGGGTAGCCTGTTGATGGGCGCGCTGTTCGTCTTGTTCGTGGAGCGCCTCAGTAGTGACGGCATCTGGCGCGCGGCCATATTAGTGGGCGTACTGGGGGGTTTCACCACGTTCTCCAGCTTCTCCATCGAGACCTTTAATTTGATTGAAGAGGGTGCGCTACTGAAGGCATTGCTGAATATGTCCGCCAGCCTGGTATTGTGCGTTGGCGCGACCTGGGTGGGTGTGGTTCTTGGGAGGCAGCTATGAAACACAATGCGGTGGTAATGGTGCGTGTCTACCTGACCGAAGGCGAACATCTGATGAAAACCCTGCTGGCGCGCCTGCAGGATGACGAGAAGGTCCAGGGGGTCACGGTGTTTCGCGGTATTTCCGGTTTTGGTCGCAGCGGCAAGGTGCATTCCACGTCGCTGCTCGATTTGTCTCTGGACCTGCCGGTGGTGATCGAGTTTTTCGATACGCCCGAAAAAGTAAAGCGCATCCTTGCGCATCTGAAAGATACGCTGCCCCCGGGCCACGTCGTGTCCTGGCCGGCGCAGGTCAACGCCGGGTAATCCGGTTTTAACAACAAGCTCCCAACCAATATTAAGAACCCCGCATGCTCGATCCAAAACTATTCCGTTCCGATATCGATGTCACCGCCAGGCAACTGGCGCGCCGCGGTTTTGTTCTGGATGTCACCAACCTGTCGTTGCTGGAAGAAAAACGCAAAAAAGTCCAGGTGATCACTCAGCAGTTTCAGAACGAACGCAATGCCAGCTCGAAAGCCATTGGCCAGGCCAAGGCCAAGGGTGGTAATGCGACGGCACTGATGGAGGCCGTGGCTAAAATCGGAGCGGGCCTGAAGCAGGCCGAGGCGGAACTGGAGGACCTGCAGCGACAGATCAACGACATCGCCTTGTCGGTGCCCAACCTTCCCCATGTCTCCGTGCCGGAAGGGCGGGACGAGATCGACAATGTGGTGCTGCGCCATTGGGGTGAGCCGAGGAAATTCGATTTCGCACCGAAAGATCACGTGGATCTGGGCGAAAGGCTCGGGCTGTTGGATTTTGAGTCCGCGGTGAAGATCACCGGCGCGCGTTTTGCCGTGCTCATCGGGCCGCTGGCGCGCATGCAGCGGGCGTTGATCCAGTTCATGCTCGATCTGCATACCTCGGAACATGGTTATACCGAGACCTATGTGCCGTATATGGTCAACGCCGATAGCCTGCGCGGCACCGGCCAACTGCCGAAGTTCGAAGCCGATCTGTTTGCATTGAAAGGCGAGCTTCCTTATTATCTCATCCCTACGGCGGAAGTCCCGGTCACCAACCTGGTGCGTGGCCTGATACTGGATGCCGGTACGCTACCGCGCAAGCATGTCTGCCATACGCCGTGTTTCCGCAGTGAGGCCGGCTCCTACGGCAAGGATACCCGCGGCATGATACGCCAGCACCAGTTCGAGAAGGTCGAGATGGTGCAGATGGTACGACCACAGGATTCCTATGATGCACTGGAGGCGCTGACCGGCCACGCGGAGAAAGTATTGCAGAAGTTGAACCTGCCTTATCGCGTGATGACGCTGTGTACCGGCGATATGGGTTTCTCCGCCGCCAAGACCTATGACATCGAAGTCTGGTTGCCGGGACAAAATAAATACCGCGAGATTTCCTCCTGCAGCAACTTCGAGGATTTTCAGGCGCGCCGCATGCAGGCGCGCTGGCGCAATCCGGAGACGGGCAAACCGGAACTGCTGCATACCGTGAATGGTTCCGGCCTGGCGGTGGGACGGACCCTCGTAGCGATACTGGAAAATTACCAGGACAAGGATGGCAATATTCATGTGCCCGAGGCGCTACGGAAGTACCTAGGCGGTGAGGAGGTTATCGTTGTGTGAGCGCAATATTTTATGAACCTGTGAACATTGATTTCGCGGTGGTTTCCAGTCAAGCGACCGAACCGGTTCGTTGCTGCAATCGCTGTTTGCTAACACGCCACCGACTTACGCCATGACTTCGCTAGCCGCACCCGACATCGCAGACCAGCCTACCGATCGTGCCTTGCTGATCGAGGCACAGAGAATACGTACGCACTATCGTAGCATGCCCGCGTCTTTTATTGGCATCGCCGTTGTGGCTACTATCATCGTCATCGCCATTCCGCCATTGGCGAATCCATTTGTAACCCCGGTATGGGTCAGTTGCGTGTACGCGTTGTCCATCGCGCGTTTTCTCCTTTGGCGAAGCTATCGGCGGAAGAATCCACCACCGCAAGACGTCAAACGCTGGGGTATCTATGCTATCGTCGTTTTCGGTATGTCCGGTACCATCTGGGGCGTGGGAAATATCGTCTTGTATACTCCTGGACAGATTCACTTCCAATTATTGCTGCTTTTCGCTTCATTGGGTGCGGCGATGGGCGCGCTGGCGGGACAGATGTCCTACATCCCGGCCTTTTATGTATTTATGTACCCGCTTCTCATCCTATCGGCCATTTCTTTTCTGCGTGAACCGGACACCACTCACATCGCGTTCAGCGTGCTGATGTTCGTTTACCTCGCGGTGGGATCCCGCCTTGCACAAAATCTGCACCAAGCGTATTTGGAAGCGGTCAACCTGCGCTTTGAAAACCTCGAGCTCATCGAGGACTTAAAAAAACAGAAGGAGGTTGCCGAGCGCGCCCAGCAAACCGCCGAAGACGCCAATGTCGCCAAGTCCCGCTTCCTCGCCGCCGCCAGCCACGATCTGCGCCAGCCGTTGCACGCCCTGAGCTTGTTCGTGCAAACGCTTGAGGAATCGGAATTACCCAACGCCGAGCGTGCCACGCTTGGCAACGTGCGGCGTTCGGTCGACGCCATGGAAGAATTGTTCAACGCGTTGCTGGATGTCTCGAAGCTCGACGCCGGGGTGGTACCGGTGATTCTGTCCACGGTGCCACTGCAACCGATCATGGAACGTGTCATAGCGCAGTGCCAGTCGACGGCACAGGGTAAGGGCCTGAGCCTACGGCTGCGCTGCGCCCCGGTGTTTGTGCGGACTGACCCAATATTGCTGGAGCGTATCCTGCGCAATCTCGTTTCCAACGCCGTGCGTTACACACTACGGGGCGGGGTGCTCGTGGCCAGCCGCCGGCGCGGCGGCTCGATCTGCCTCGAAGTGTGGGACACCGGCCCCGGGATTCCCGCTGACCAACACCAGGCGATCTTTCGCGAATTCACCCAGCTCGATAACCCGGAGCGTGACCGGCACAAGGGTTTAGGGCTGGGGCTGGCCATCGTTGAACGGCTGTACAAATTGCTGCACCACCCCTTAACACTACGTTCACGTGTCGGTCGAGGATCGGTGTTCGCGCTTACCGTGTCACGTGGCGAGGCGCACGATTTTCAATCGCCGACAACCATCCGCCAGGACCTGGGCGCGTTCGATTTCACCGGCAAACTCGTGCTGGTCATCGATAACGAGATTGCGATTCAGGAAGGTATGCGTGCGTTGCTCGAAAAATGGGGCTGCAAGGTAATGTGCGCCGGTTCCGCTGCCGAGATGCTGACACATCTTAGCAAGACGTTGTGCCCGCCCGACCTCATCATCTCAGACTATCGTCTACGTAATGAGGAAAATGGCATTGCAGTGATTGAGCAGTTGCGCAACGAGTTCAACGCCGACGTTCCGGCTTTCCTGATTACCGGCGATACCAGTCCGGAGTGGTTGCGCATGGCCGAGAAGAATGGTCTGCCTATTCTACACAAACCGCTTAGCTTGGCGCGGCTGCGGACATTGATGGCCGGTGTTCTGTTGGACAAATCTATAGGTGATGCCACCTAACATATCCCCATGTCAGGCGCTAAAACCGGTAACATGACTCGGTGATTACTGTGGGCGGAAGGAATGGCGCAAGTGTTTTCGATTCTCACCGCAAGTCCTGAATGAATCTCATAGTGATTTACAGCGTGACCGGACTCAACCCCCGCTGCGCGTATTCGATATAGTACCGCTGCTATGCCGAGTTCGCTTAACACACGTTCTGTGCCTGCCGTTAATCCATGTAGCCCCGGCATTCTGCGCGCATACACTGCAGGTTGATCTTCACTCTGCGACCTAGCGGCACGGCAAATAATTCCGTCTTGTCTAAAGTATGACTTGAACACTAAATGGTGTATGCGTTAGGCTACAGGTAAAGCGTCAAAACTAAAAGCAGCTGAAGATCGTTGGAAACAGTTCAATACAGCTCAAAAAATAAGGGGGTGGTATGTCGCTGCGTCTGCTCGTGATAGACGATCATCCGTTGTTTTTAGATGGCATCGTCGCCATTCTGCATCGGTTAGAGCCAGATATACAGATTGCCACCGCTTGCGACGTCAGTCAGGGGATCGCTGAAATCGAGCGAGCGACGCCGGACATAGTATTGCTGGACCTCAGTCTTCCCGACGCCGATGGTTTTACCGCCATCGGCGAATTTCACCGCCGCTATCCTTCTTTACCGGTCGTGGTGCTCTCAGCCAGGGAGCGAGAGACCGATATGCGACGTGCTGTGGAAGTTGGCGCGTTAGGCTACATACCCAAGTCTTCCTCGCCACATATGCTCATGGAAGCGTTACGACAGGTGCAGCAGGGTATAGTGTATTTGCCTGAGCCGATGTCACAAAGCCTGTGCTATATCGGTACTGAGCGTAGGCCTCCTGTTCCCATCCTTTCGGGGGGTGAGGGTCTATCCCTGCGTCAGTTGGAGGTGCTTTCACGGATTTGTCAGGGCCACAGTAACAAACAAATCGCCATGGACCTCGGGCTTGCCGAAAAAACCATCAAGTCACACGTGACTAGTATTTTCCGCACCCTGCGAGTCGTTAGTCGAACCCAAGCAGTACTAGTGGCGAAAAACCTTGGAATGATTACGCGCTAGAAAGCGCACGACTTAACTAAGGAACTTCTGAACACGTAGCAGGGGGCATCAGTTTTTGTTCCTTAGGCATTAAGCGCATCTGGAGAAGCTGACCGCGTCACGCTAGCGAGGCTTGTAGCAGTACTTGGCGTGCACCCAATCGTCCCCGCCAAATACGCACAGCAACTGCGGCAGACTGGCGAACAAATTGTAAATGGCCACATACAGGCTGATGGTGGCCATGATGTAGGAGGCTGTAGGTATTGCGGATCAGGCTGTTGGTCGCGAGGACCGCCGTCTGCCCGTAGGCAGCAGCCTGGGTTCTGTCGTGCTGAATCATGTGGGGTTTCTCCTTGCCGAGATACGCAATCATTAAGACCGGCTCGACCGGTCTAGGGCTCAATCGTCAGGATACCGGAGTTTTCTCTCAGTATAAACCCCGCGAGAATGTGGCAGAAACACCCATATCGGGTAAGCTAGCCCGCCGCGGAGAGGTGGCAGAGCGGTCGAATGCGGCGGTCTTGAAAACCGTTGAGGCGCAAGCCTCCGGGGGTTCGAATCCCTCCCTCTCCGC
>JAYUBZ010000217.1:0-1708 GCA_043740595.1 Gammaproteobacteria bacterium | reverse complement strand
GGCCTTCAGGACCGCACCCTGCACAAACCCAATGAGTTATCCGGCGGGCAGCAGCAACGCGTGGCCATCGCCCGCGCCCTGGTCAACCGGCCGCGCATTATTCTCGCCGACGAACCCACGGGCAATCTCGATACCAGCAGCCAGCAGGAGATCCTGGCGCTGCTGCGGCAATTAAACCGCCAGGGCATCACCATCGTCATCGTGACCCACGACGAGGAAGTGGCGCGGGAGGCACGCCGGCGTATCCGCATCCGCGATGGCGTGGTGCAGTCCGACGAACGCAACGCCGCGGAGCCCGCGGCGCCGCCGGCGGAATCCAACACGGCAACGCCGGAACGCTGGTGGTTAGGCGAAATCGGTCAGCACTTCCGTCAGGGCATGCGCTCGCTCACGGCGAACAAGGTGCGCACGCTCTTGTCCATGCTCGGCATCCTCATCGGCGTGGCGGCGGTGGTCGCGATGATGGCCCTGGGGGCCGGCGCGCAGAAGGCCATCGAGGCGCAACTCGCCTCCCTCGGCTCGAACATGCTGATGTTGCGCCCCGGCGCGGTGAACGTCGGCGGCGTGTCGCAAGAGGCGGGGGCGACGTCGCGCCTCACCGTGGAGGATGCCACGGCCATCCGTCAGACTATTCCCGGCGTCAAGGATGCCGGGCCCAATGTCACGGGGCGCGCGCGGGCTACTTTCAGTAACAAAAACTGGAATACCCTGGTGCGGGGCACGGCCCCGGACTACGCGAGCATGCGCGCCGCCGAGCCCCAGGCCGGTCGATTCTTTACGCAAGATGAGAACCAACGCCGCGCGCGCGTGGCCGTGATCGGCTTGACGGTGGTGCATGAGTTGTTCGGCGATTACAACCCGGTGGGCGAGACGATCAAACTCAACAAGGTGAATTTCCAGATCATCGGCGTGCTGCCGCCCAAGGGCGCGACCGGTTATGCGGACCAGGACGATGTCGTGGTGATACCCATCGCCACCGCCATGTATCGATTGCTCGGCAAGGCCTATGTCGATTATATCGATATCGAGGCCGAGACCCCGGCCGATCTCCAGCCGGTGACCGACGCCGCGTTAAAACTCATGAACACGCGCCACAAGGTGCCGGCGATGCAGCAACAGGATGCATTTCAGATACGCAACCTTGCCGACATACAGTCCGCCTTTACCCAAAGCAGCCGCACCATGTCCATGCTGCTGGCCGCGATCGCGGCCATCTCCCTGCTGGTGGGC
The DNA here is from genome assembly GCA_043740595.1 of Gammaproteobacteria bacterium. Lineage (GTDB taxonomy): Bacteria > Pseudomonadota > Gammaproteobacteria > Acidiferrobacterales > UBA6901 > JANNJF01. The sequence continues at coordinate 478 of JAYUBZ010000217.1, read as the reverse complement.
GGTATCGGCATCATGAATATCATGCTGGTGTCGGTCACCGAGCGCACGCGGGAGGTTGGCCTGCGCAAGGCGGTCGGCGCACGCCGGCGGGATATCCTCATGCAGTTTCTGGTGGAGGCGGTGGTGGTGAGCGTCGCCGGCGGACTGGCGGGCATCGCCCTGGGTTGGTTCATCACCCTGGTGCTGGCGCAGCTCGCCGGGTGGAGCACCTCCGTGTCGCTGGCGTCCGTGCTGCTCGCCTTTTTATTCTCCGCCGGCATCGGCATTGTCTTCGGCATCTATCCGGCACGCCAGGCGGCGCGCCTGAATCCGATCCAGGCATTGCGTTACGAATAATGACTTGGCGGCTGTGTCGCCAGCCTCTAATATATGGACGCGGTGGGTAATCATGGCGCTAAAATTATATTGACTGGTGGATTCGCTGCGCTTAATCCACCCTACGTTAAATTCGAGAGTGTAGGGTGGATTAAGCGCAGCG
>JAYUBZ010000216.1:0-8646 GCA_043740595.1 Gammaproteobacteria bacterium | reverse complement strand
ACCAGAACGACACTTGCGAACAGGTAATTAATCAGCTGGCGCAAAACACTGCGCTGCTTCGATCGTCTTTTGTATTGTATGAGTGGCTTGGCCAATCGTGTAACTCCTGGTCGCCAGCGTCCGGATGGGCCAGACACCGATAATGCTATTGGTTAAAAATAATTCGTCAGCGGATTCCAGCGTTGTCGGTGTAATCCAGTCTTCGCGACACGTGAGGCCGCAACTTGGCGCGGCTCGCAAGACCTCCGCGCGCATCACCCCGGCAACGCCGGATTGTGACAGGTCCGGGGTGATTACGGTATCGCCGAACACGGCGAATATATTGCTCATGGTGCCTTCGATCACAAAACCCGCCTCATCGCACAGGAGGCCTTCCGCGTAGTCTGTCCCCCATTCCGCCCGCGCCATCACCTGGGATAACCGATTCAGATGTTTGATACCCGCGAGCGGCCGGCTTCGCGCCAGCGTCGTCTGGCACCAGCGCACGGCGACGCCATCACGCGCATGCGTGGCGGGATAGTTGGGCCAGTGGCGCGCACTCACCACCCGCGTTGGCGGGCCCCAGGCGACACGGGCATAACCGCGCCCGGCGGGTCCGTGAGTGACCGTGATTTTTACCACGGCACGCTGCGCGTCGCCGACGACGCGCACGGCCTCCCCCAGCAACACAGATTCATCCGGCATATCCAGCTGCAGTCGCTCGCAACCGTCACGCAATCGTTGGATATGCCTTGTCCAAAGCAGCGGTGTTCCTTGATACATGGCGATGGTCTCAAACAAACCATCGCCATACTGAAATCCGCGGTCCGCCACGGATACCTGGTCTGTTTCTATACCATTTACCAGCGTGATCATGGCGCCGGCCGCGTCAGCGCGGCGAGCAGACCCTCGGCCTTGGCGTGGGTTTCACGTAGCTCACGCTGGGGGTCGGAATCCGCAACGATACCGCCACCGGCACGCAAACGGATGTGGCGGCCGTTCTGTACCAGGGTACGGATCAGAATATTCAGGTCCATGCTGCCATCATGATTAAGATAACCCATGGAACCGGTATAGGCGCCACGTCCCGTCTGCTCCAGTTCCGCGATGATCTGCATGCTGCGCACTTTGGGGCAGCCGGTGATGGTCCCGCCGGGAAATACCGCACGGATGACCTGTCCCGGCGTCACCCCCGGGCGCAACCGTCCCTCTACGGCGGAAACGATGTGATGCACGTGCGCGTAGGACTCCAGCAGCATGAACTCGCTGACCCTGACCGTGCCCGGAACACACACCCGACCCACGTCGTTGCGTTCAAGATCCAGGAGCATGATGTGCTCGGCGCGTTCTTTGGGGTGACGCAGCAATGCGTCTGACCAAGCCTGGTCCTGCTGACGGTTAACGCTGCGCGGGCTGGTGCCGGCGATGGGCCGGGTGCGCAGCATGCCGTCGCTCACTTCTGCCAATCGTTCAGGCGAGGAGCTGATCACCGCCTGGTCGTCGCCCAGGGTGAGCAATCCGGCGAACGGCGCAGGATTGGTGTGACGCAGCCGGCGATAAATATCCACCGGTGAAAAATCATTTTCCATTTCGCCGCGCCACTCCCGCGACAAATTGACCTGAAACACATCGCCGGCGCGGATGTAGTCGAGGATGCGCTGGATGCCTTGGAGATAACGCTCCGGCGGCTCCTCGTGTAGTGTCATACGAAGGTCCATCGACGTGGTGGCTACGCAGTCTTCACTGGCAGCCACATCGGCGCGCATCGTCGTGAGCAGATCGTGGTTGGCGTTCTCGCACACCAAATGGGTCTGCGCACTGGAATGGTCGCGAATGATAGCGGCGGGGAAGCGCGTGGCGAAGGCCACCGGCAGGTCTAAGGTGGGCGGTGCCAAGCCGCAACCGGGCTCGATGGTCAGCGCCAACTCATAACCCAGGTAGAGTAGCCATCCGCCGGTGAAGGGCGCTCGACGATCCATGGTCTCCGCCCCGCTCACCCGCCGGGCATCGCACCAGAGCTGATCCAACGCCGACAGAAAATCCCCAGCGGGCGCGCCAGCCGGCCAGTGTATCTGACCGGCTGCATCGAGACTCAGTGTATGACCAGGAAAGGCGAACAGGATATCGTAGCGGGCCTGGGGTGTGCCGTGGGCGACGCTTTCCAACAAATGCGGATAACGTTGCGGGTTGGCTTGATGCAGCCGTGTCAGGTCTGGAAAGCTGTTAAGCGTGTGTATCACACAGTTCCCCGGCATCGACGGGATCGGCATCGACCGCGCCGCGGTTGTCACACCAATCGGCGCATCACCAGCGTGCCGTTGGTGCCGCCAAAGCCGAAGGAATTGGATAAGGCCACGTCGATGCGCATCTTACGCGCGGTGTTCGGTACATAATCGAGATCGCACGCAGGATCCGGATTAAACAGGTTGATGGTGGGTGGCGCGATCTGGTGCTGGATGGCCAGTACGGTGTAGACCGCCTCCACGCCGCCGGCAGCCCCCAGCAGGTGGCCAACCATGGATTTTGTCGAACTCATGGCAATCTTGTATGCGTAATCACCGAAGGTGGACTTAACTGCGTTGGTCTCGGCCTTGTCGCCCTGGATCGTGGAGGTGCCGTGGGCGTTGATGTAGTGCACCTGGTCGGTGTTGATGCCGGCGTTGCGCAAGGCATTGCGCATGCAGCGTGCCGCACCCTCGCCGCCTTCCGAGGGGCTGGTCATGTGATAGGCGTCGCCACTCATGCCGAAGCCGGCCAGTTCCGCGTATATTTTGGCGCCGCGTCGACGCGCGTGCTCCAGCTCCTCCAACACCACGATGCCGGCGCCCTCACCCATGATAAAGCCGTCACGATCGCGATCCCATGGACGGCTGGCCGTGGCGGGATCGTCGTTGCGTCCACTTAAGGCCCGGGCATTGCCGAAACCGACGATGCCGGTGGGTGTGATGGCCGACTCGGCGCCGCCGGCGACCATGACATCGGCGTCACCGTATTCGATCAAACGAGCGGCATCGCCGATGGCATGTGTCGCGGTGGAACAGGCCGTGGCCATGGCAAGGTTCGGTCCCTGCAGGCCGAACATGATCGAGAGATTTCCCGAAATCATGTTGATGATGCTCATGGGGATGTAAAAAGGCGAAATTCGGCGGTGACCTTTTTCCAGAAGGGTGCGTGTGCCGGTCTCAATGGTGTTCAGGCCACCGATACCGGACCCAATGTGCACACCGATGCGTTCAGCATTGGCGCTGGTGACTTCCAGTCCGGAATCCTTGATGGCATCGATGCCCGCGGCCATGCCGAGCTGTATGAAGCGGTCCATCTTGCGCGCTTCTTTTTCCGTCAGGTAACGGGTGGGATCGAAGTCTTTGACTTCGCCGGCGATGGTGCAGGGAAATCCGCTGGCATCGAACCGCGTAATGGTGCTGATGCCGTTTTTCCCGGCAATGATGTTGGCCCAGTTTTGTTCGACGCTGTTGCCCAGCGGAGAAATAATTCCCATGCCGGTAATGACGACTCGTCGCTTAGTCAAATTATCCGCCCCCATATCGCCACGCCACGCCCGGCCTGACCTGCAAACAGGTGGTTCAGGCTTGCGCGATCAACCCATCAATATTCAAAATAAATCAAAGGGCCGCTCCCACAAATGTGGTCAGCGGCCCTTGAGGACAACGACATCGACCTATTTCAGGTTCGCGTTGATGTAGTCGATCGCCTGCTTGACGGTGGTGATTTTTTCCGCCTGCTCGTCGGGAATTTCGCAATCGAATTCCTCTTCCAGAGCCATCACCAGTTCCACGGTGTCCAGAGAGTCCGCGCCCAGATCATCGACGAAAGACGATTCCTTGGTAACTTCACTTTCGTTGACGCCCAACTGCTCCACGACGATTTTCATGACGCGTTCATCTACACTGCTCATAGCTGCGATATCCTCCACACTGATTGCTTAAAAATAAGTTCATTGGCCCCGTGAGGCCGCATAGTTAACACAATTCCCGAAACCAAGTCCACCCGCACGTCAGGCGTTAATTCATGAACATGCCTCCATTGACATGTAGGGTGGTGCCGGTGATGTAGGCCGCCTGGGGTGAGGCCAGGAAGCCCACGGCGGCGGCGATCTCTTCCGGCAGGCCCAATCGGCCCAGGGGAATCTGCTGCAGTAGCAAGGCCTTCTGCGCGTCTGGCAGGGACCGGGTCATGTCGGTGTCGATGAAACCCGGCGCCACGGCATTGACGGTGACGTGGCGGCCTCCGATTTCCCGCGCCAACGCCCGGGTGAATCCCATTACCCCGGCCTTGGCGGCAGCATAGTTGGCCTGGCCGGCATTACCGGTGGAGCCAACCACCGAGGCGATACTGATGATACGGCCTTTGCGTGCCTTGGTCATGGGCCGGATACAGGCCTTAGACATACGGTAGACGGACTTGAGGTTGGTTTCCATAATGACGTCCCAGTCTTCGTCGTTCATGCGCATCAGGAGGTTATCACGAGTGATGCCCGCATTATTCACTAAAATCGTGGGCGCCCCCGGGCCTGCTTGCATGGCGGCGAGGAGCGCCTCGATGGAGGCCGGGTCGTTCACATCCAGGGCCATGCCCTCACCTTTTATACCGGCGTCTTTCAATGACTTAGATATCTTTTCTGCACCATCACTCGAAGTTGCGGTGCCGACAACGATCGCACCCTGCTTGCCCAATTCCAGCGCAATGGCGAGCCCGATACCCCGGCTGGCGCCAGTGACCAGTGCGATTTCATTTTCTAAAGACATGTCGAGTCTCGTTTATTCACGGGTTTAAGCGTCGGTGCCCAGGGCCGCCAGGGCCTGGGCGAGGCTTTCCGGGTCGAACACCGGCAAGGTCTGCGTTGTTTTGTCGATGCGCTTGTTCAGCCCCGTCAGCACCTTACCTGGTCCGCATTCTACCAGCTTATGCACGCCATCGGCGGCGATTTTTTGGATGGTCTCCACCCAACGAACCGGTGCTTCGATCTGGCGCACCAAGGCGGCGCGGATAGCTTGGGGGTCGGTTTCCCCCTGGACGTGGGCATTGTGGATCACGGGGATGCGCGGTGCGCGGAAGTCGACCTGGGCGAGGCGCTCGGCCATGCGCAGTGCGGCCGGATGCATCAGGGAACAATGGGAAGGGACGCTGACGGGCAGTATCAGGGCACGTTTGGCGCCGGCCGCCAGGGCCTGTACCACAACCCGTTCCACAGCAGCGGCGGTCCCGGCCACCACGACTTGGCCGGGGGAATTGTAGTTGACGGCCTCCAAGACCTCCCCTTCGGCCGCCTGGGTGCAAACGTCGCGCACGGCCTGGTCTTCAAGACCCAAAATGGCCGCCATACCGCCTTGCCCTGCCGGCACCGCCTCCTGCATGTAGCGACCACGGTCAGCCACCAGTTTGACGGCGTCAGCCAGGGTAATGGCATCGGCACAGGTCAGGGCCGTGTATTCCCCCAGGCTATGGCCCGCCAGTACCACCGGTTGGGGACCTGCCAGCGCCTGCCACACCCGCCAGACCGCCACACCCGCCACTAGCATGGCAGGCTGGGTGTGCTGGGTCTGATTGAGCTGCGCTTCCGGTCCCTGGGACACCAGTTTCCAAAGATCATAACCGAGCACCTCGGAGGCCTCGGCATAGGTCGCGGCAACGCTGGGATAGCCCGCGTTCAGGGCATTCAACATACCGACCGACTGGGAACCCTGCCCTGGAAAGACAAATGCAAGTTTCATTCAGTTAACCAATCAATGAAAAAGATGATGTCTGGTGTTTGTTAGGGTGGGCATCGCCCACCATCGTGGCTTCGGTCATGGACGGCGGTGGGCGATGCTTCCAGCCCGGGGTGCAACAAAACCCGTTGCACCCGTTCGGCGGCACGAACACACGTTACAATGGCTCTTAGGCAGGGCACTGCACGTTATTGTGTTCGTGAAAACTCCGCCTCACCCTACGCAAGAAATGCATTTAGTATTTCAGCAATACCGAGCCCCAGGTAAAACCGCCACCGAAGGCCTCCATAAGGACGGTTTCTCCTCGTTGGATGCGCCCGTCACGGACTGCCTGGTCAAAGGCCAGGGGAATGGAGGCAGCGGAGGTATTGCCGTGACGATCCACGGTCACCACCACGTGGTCCATGGAAATGCCGAGTTTTTTCGCCGTGGCGGCGATGATGCGGATATTGGCTTGGTGCGGAACCAGCCACTGTATATCGCTTTTTTTCAGGCCATTGACCTTGAGGGTCTCGTCGACGATGCGGCCAAGGGTGTTGACGGCGACCTTGAACACCTCGTTGCCCTGCATCTGGACAAATGCCTGGTTGTTCCTGACCTTGTCATAGCCTTGAGAGATACCCGAGGGTACGGTCAAAAGCTCTTTGTATTGGCCGTCGGCGTGCAGGTGCGACGAGATGATGCCGGGCTTGCGGCTGGCCTCAACGATCACCGCACCCGCACCGTCGCCGAACAATACGCAGGTGCCGCGATCGCTCCAGTCCACGATGCGTGACAGGGTTTCCGCGCCGATGACCAGGGCACATTTAGTCGAGCCGCTGCGGATAAATTTATCCGCTATCCCCAAGGCGTAGACGAAACCGGTACACACCGCCTGAATATCGAAGGCCGGACAACCATGAATACCGAGACGTTCCTGCAACAGGCACGCGGTGCTGGGAAATATCCGGTCGGGGGTGGTGGTGGCAACAATGATAAGGTCGATGGCGTCGTTTTTAATGCCCGCCGCCTCAATGGCACGATGTGCCGCCTGCTCCGCCAGGTCACAGGTGGTCTCGTTCTCCGCGGCAATATGGCGTTGGCGTATGCCAGTGCGCGTAAAGATCCACTCGTCCGTGGTATCGACCATTTTTTCCAGGTCGGCATTGGTCAGGGCGCGCGCCGGGAGATAGCTCCCGGTGCCTAGAATGCGGGAATACGTCATGCCGGGGCGCCGCTCGGCTGCATCGAGGCCAGCTTGCTGCCGATGAGTTGCGGTACTTGGTTGCGTACCTCGGAGATGGCTACTTGCACGGCAAATTCAAAAGAATGGGCATCCGCGTTGCCGTGGCTTTTGATCACGATCCCGGTAAGGCCCACCAGGGTGCCACCGTTATACTGGCGGTGATCGACTTTTTTACGAAAAGGCTTGATGACAGGCAGGACAATGAGACCGGCGATACGGGTAAAGACATTACGCATGAACGCCTCTTTCATCAGCTGGGCAATCATGCGCGCCACACCTTCGCTCGCCTTCATGGTGATATTGCCGACGAAACCGTCACACACGACCACGTCCGCGTTACCGGTGAATATCTCGTCGCCCTCGACGTAGCCGCCGTAATTCAACTCGCTTTTGCGGAACAGCTCCGCCGCTTTTTTTACCGTTTCATTGCCTTTGATGTCTTCCACACCGATGTTGAGCAGGCAGACCTTGGGATTCACCTTGTGCTCAAGGGCACCCACCAACAACGAGCCCATGATGCCGAATTGCAGGAGTTGTTCGGGAGTTGAATCCACATTGGCGCCGAGATCCAGCATGTGCACGTGGCCGTGCATCGTGGGCAAGGCGGTGATGATCGCAGGGCGGTCGATACCGGGCAGGGTTTTCAGGACGAAACGCGCAGTCGCCATAAGGGCGCCGGTATTGCCGGCACTGACGCAGGCCTGAGCGGTGCCATCTTTGACCAGATTAATAGCCACACGCATCGACGAATCCTTCTTCGATCGCAACGCATGTGCCGGCGGTTCGTCCATGCCGACCACTTGAGATGCCGGATGTATCGTCAGCCGTTCACTTTCGTCTTTGCCGTGCTGGGCGAGATTGGCTCGAATATCATCCGGCGGCCCGACCAGGATTAGTTTGAGGTCCGGCTGCCGGTCCAACATGGCCAGGGCAGCCGGTATGGTCACCTTCAGACCATGGTCACCGCCCATGGCGTCTAACGCAATGGTGATCATCAGGAGCGTATAACCTCTTCAGGCTGAATGGTTCGATCCGGGATCGGCGGTTCAGTCTGTTTTGGTTTCAACGACCTTGCGGCCACGGTAAAAACCGCTGGCGCTGATGTGGTGACGGCGGTGGGTTTCCCCGCTGGTGGGCTCAATCGACAGGTGGGTTTTCTTGAGCGCATCGTGTGACCGACGCATGCCGACCTTCGAAGGGGTTTTACGACTTTTCTGCACAGCCATGGTCAATCCTCGTTAAAAAAAGTGTAATTCTACCAGAAACAACCCACCCTAACAGGTCCCCTAATAAGGCTGATGGATAAGTCCGCTCCTGGGCCGCGCGGGTAGTTTTCAGCAACCTCCTATTCCCGGTTGCGGAGCCTTTCCAGCACTGCAAAGGGGTTGGGTCTGTGCGTTTTTACCTCAATCAGCGCGGTTTTGCCCGGTGGCCGCGTCTCGACTGCACATTCCTCGGATGCATGCTTGGACATCATCGGCATGGCCAGTAATAATTCATCTTCCACTAAGGACGCGAGGCACCAATCTGCCCTCACCACCAGGGGTTCGGCTTCCTCTGGCACGCCTGCTTGTGGCTCGTCGGGGCGAAACAACGCCAGTACCGGCTCCGACCATACCTCCACATCCATCGGTTGGAGGCAACGTTGACACACCAAGCGTAGCCTAGCCTCGATCCTGGCGCGCAAAAAACGCAGTCCGTGGTGTGCCTGTG
>JAYUBZ010000215.1:0-10588 GCA_043740595.1 Gammaproteobacteria bacterium | reverse complement strand
GTTGGCCTGCTGACCGTTTCTGCCAAGGGTGACATCGCACTTGAACTGCGAGGCCAGACCGACGAATTTGGCCGAGGCACGCGCGTGCATGCCGAGTTTGTTGATCACCGTGACGGACACGCTTTTCATCGGCCACCCTCCGCCTCGCCGAAGCGGGTGTGGATCAGATTGTTGGCCTGCTGACCGTTTCTGCCAAGGGTGACATCGCACTTGAACTGCGAGGCCAGACCGACGAATTTGGCCGAGGCACGCGCGCGCATGCCGAGCTTGTTGATCACCGTGACGGACACGCTTTTCATCGGCCACCCTCCGCGACCCGCAGGGGGTGAGGCGCGCGCACGATGCCTTCAATCCCGCCACTCACGGCCTTGGTGATAAGATCCTCGAGGGTGAGGTGACGATAATTGAGTACGCGTATCAGCATCGGCAGGTTCACTCCGCTCACTAGCTCCATGTGATTCTCCCGCAGCAGCCGACAGGCCGCGTTGGTGTGCGAGGCCCCGTAGATATCCGCTAGGATAAGCAGACCCTGTCCCTGTTCCAGGCGGGTGATGTACGGCCGCATCGCCAGGATGATCTGTTCCGGCATTTTTAGATAATCCACCGGCATGGCTTCGAGCTGTGCGGGCAGTTCGCCCAACACATGCTCAACCGAGTCCAGCAATCCCTTGCCAAAGTCCTCCTGGGCAAGAATCAGTAAACCTATCATGGTAACTCCCGATGACGCACGAGCGCTTTGATGCCTTTGTTGGAAAAATGCTCCGCCAGCTTGTTGACCAGATACACGGAGCGGTGCTGCCCGCCGGTGCAGCCGACGGCGATGGTCATGTAGCTTCGATGTTCAGCCTCGAAACTCGGCAGCCAGGTTTCCAGGAATTGACAGAGTTGCTGGTACATATTCTGCACCTTTTCCTCGTTATCGAGAAATTGCACTACCGGTGCATCCAGCCCGGTGAGGCTGCGTAGCTCCTCCTGCCAATGGGGGTTCGGCAGGCAGCGTACATCGAACACGTAGTCCGCATCCAGCGGCGTCCCCTTCTTGAAGCCGAAGGACTCGAACATCAGGGTCATGCCCGGGGTGTCAGCGCTCTGGGCGTAGTTGTGCACCAGATGACGCAACTCGTGCGGGGTGGTATGGGTGGTATCGAAGCGCGCCGCCGCGTTGCGCGAAAGCGGGTCGAGCATCGACTTCTCCAGACGCACTGCTTCGAGCAGCGGCGTGTGCTTGTCAGTCATCGGGTGCTTGCGCCGCGTTTCCTTGAAACGCCGCACCAGCACCGATTCCTCGGCCTCGAGAAAAATAATCTGGTATTGCAGGCCCAGAGTTTTGAGCTGCTGCAGACTCTCCGGCAGGGCACCGAGAAACGCCTTGTTACGGGCGTCGATGCCGACGGCGGCGTCCTTCAGGTTGCTGTCATTCGTCTGCACCAGTTGCTGGGAGAAGGGTGGCAGGAGCGCCGCCGGCAAATTGTCGATGCAGTAAAAACCCATGTCCTCCAGGGCCTGCAGCGCGATGCTCTTGCCCGAGCCCGACAGGCCGCTGACGATGATCAGGCGCATAACCGGCCTCGGTTGGAGTGGTGAGCAGGTTTCATTTGCTGTCCCTGTGCATCACGGCCTGTTGCCGTTGGCTCAGTTCCTCGATGGGATTGATACCCCGCATACGCAGGATGTGGCTGCGTGTTGCCGCTTCCACCAGCACCGATAGGTTGCGTCCCGGGGCCACGTAGAGTGTGACCTCCGGGATATCGACATCGAGTATGCGGCGGGTTTTCTGCTCCACCTGCAACCGGTCGATTTTGCTCATGCGATGTTTTTTCATCTGTTCCAGGTGCAGGATCAGGCGCAGGGTCTTCTCCGAGCGTATGGCGGTATCGCCGAACATGGCGCGTACATTCAAGATGCCGAGGCCGCGCACCTCGAGCAGGCCCGATAAAATTTCCGGGGATCGCCCGAGCAGCACATCCGGATTGGTGCGGAAAAATTCCACCGCGTCGTCGGCGATCAGCCGATGGTTGCGGCTCAGCAACTCCAGCGCCAGTTCGCTTTTGCCGCTGCCGCTTTCCCCGGTGATGAGTACGCCGACTCCCATGACTTCCATATAGACGCCGTGCAACGTGGCGTGCGCGGCGAGGACGCGCGTCAGGTACGACTGGAGGTGATCGATGACCTTGGGGCTGGGCAGGGGCGAGGAGAGCAGTGGCAGATTTAATGCGTCCGCGGTGGTGAGCAGGTTCGGCGGTGTTTTGCCGATGTTCGCCAGCACCACCACGGCCGTCTTGGGACAGCTGAAGAGCTCGGTCAATGCCTGTTTGTGCTGCGTCTTGCTGAGTTTTTTGAGGTATTCGATTTCCGCGCTGCCCACGACCTGTACGCGATTGGGGTGGACAAAATTGAGATGGCCGACCAGCGCCATGCCGGGGAATTTAGCCGTGGCCGGTTCGAGCAACCGCTGCTTGCCGTCTTTACCCGCCAGCCATTTGAGCTTGAGGGGCGCACGTTGGGCCGCAAACAGATCTTGGGCGGTCAGGTTATTATTATTCATGGTATCTCGGCAATCCACCTGAATCGGAACAATGCTGAGCATTCTGCCAGCAATTCAGGTCCAGGCAAACGTTTAGCCTGGAAAAAGCAGCTGACCGCAGATGAACGCAGTTTGTAGGGTGGGCATCGCCCACCACACGGGGCCACGTCCGGCGCACGCTGGTGGGCGATGCCCACCCTACGTCTGCTACTGCGGCCGGTCGTGCGGGCTCAACCGGTCAGCTACCCGCCGGGGTGGCAGGCGGCGGGGTGAGCGTCCGCCTCAGTCTATTTTCTGGTCTTTGAGCGCGCCGCCGTTGCGGTGATGGTCGGTGACTTTTTCTTTGTGTTTGAGCACCTGCCGGTCGAGCTTGTCGGCCAGGGCATCGATGGCGGCGTACATGTCGTTGTCTTCGGAGTCGGCGTGCAGCGAGGCGCCCTTGGTGTGTATGGTCGCTTCGACCGTATGACGGTTTTTCTTTTTCTCGTAATGCAGGACGACGTTGGTGGTGGTGGCGTGGTCGAAGTGTTTCTGGATACGTCCGAGTTTCTCCGCAACATAGCTGCGCAGGGGTTCGGTGACTTCCATCTGTTGTCCGGTGACGTTGATTTGCATGGTGCTCTCCACAGAGTCGTGTACAACTAGATGAGTGATTTCCTCAGGCTGGAAGGCGGAATATTCAGCGCCTCGCGGTATTTTGCCACAGTCCGGCGGGCAACGTGTATACCTTGTTCCTCGAGAATCTCGGCAATTTTACTGTCGCTGATGGGTTTCGTGGCTTTTTCCGCCTCCACCAGCTTCTTGATGAGTGAGCGTATGGCCGTGGCCGAGCAGGTGCCGCCGTCCGCTGTGCTCACGTGGCTGGAGAAAAAGTACTTCAGTTCGAAGATACCGCCGGGGGTCAACATGTATTTGTGGGTGGTGACGCGGGAAATGGTGGATTCGTGCATCTCGACGATCTCGGCGATGTCGTGCAGCACCAGGGGTTTCATGGCCTCGGGCCCGTGTTCGAAGAAGGCGCGTTGCCGGTCGACGATGGCGCGTGCCACCTTGAGCAGTGTTTCGTTGCGGCTGGCCAGGCTCTTGATGAACCAACGCGCCTCCTGCAGACGTTCCTGCAGGTATTTGTTGTCGGCGCTGGCGTTGCCGCGGCCGATCATTTTTTCATATTGATTGTTCACCCGCAGGCGCGGTGCGGAGTTGCTGGTGAGATCGGCGCGCCATACCCCACGCACTTTCTTTACCAGGATATCCGGCACGATGTAGGCGGCGGACGAGGACTGTATGGTTCCGCCGGGTCGTGGATTGAGCGACTGGATGATCGTAATGACCTCCTGTAACTCCTCCGCCGGCAGTTTCATGCTGCGGCGCAGCGCCTTGAAGTCGCGTGATGCCAGCAGGTCAAGGTTTTCCGTTTTGGCCAGCTGGCGTGCCGCCGCGAGATGTGGCGTGTCCGGCCCCATCGGGCGCAGCTGTAACAACAGGCACTCACTGAGGTTGCGCGCGCCCACACCGATGGGGTCAAAATTCTGGATCTGGTGCAACACCGCTTCGATTTCCTCCACGTCGATCTCGAGGTCCGCGCTTAAGGATTGCCGGATGTCCTCCAGGCTGGTGCTGAGGTAGCCATCGTCACTGATGGCGTCGATGAGCGCCAGGGCGATGGGCATGTCGTTTTCGGAGAAGATCGACATCTGCATCTGCCACAGCAAATGCTCGCGTAAACTTAAGGGCGCGCTGTTGCGCGCATCGATATCCGGCAGGCCGTCGCCCTGTTCATTGCGTTCCGCTGTGTTGGTAGCAGAGGCGAAGTTGTCGTCCCAGTCCGGTTCGCTGGCATACTCCTCGGTGCCATCCTCGCCTTCGACGGCGGTATCGAGGCCGCTCTCGGCGGGGGTGGTAGATTCGAATACGTCCTCGCCATTCACGGACTCAGCGACTTCGCCGGCCGCCAACTCGCGTTCGCGCTCTTCGTTCTCGGCTTTTGGTGCGGCTGATTCATCCTCGACCTCCTCCAGCAGCGGGTTGTTTTCCAGGGCCTCCTGGATCTCCTGCTGCAGCTCAAGCGAAGACAGCTGCAGCAGGCGGATGGCCTGCTGCAGCTGCGGGGTGATGGTCAGGTGTTGACCAAGTCTGAGGTCGAGAGATTGCTTCATTGAGTACGCTATGCTGGCACAGTTTGGTTATTGACGGCGTCCCTAGGGAAAAGCGTTCTTTAGTTAACTCAAGTCTAGTCTATTTTTTCCTCGAAGGGACGATCTGTCCAGCGATCGGCTTGGTCGGGTATTGCTAACACCTTGCTGCACCGGGATTTTACCCGCCAGCAGGGTCTGTCAAGTCGTGTGTCTGAGGCAGGCTGGCCAGAAACAGGCAGGCGGGGCTAGCGCGCGCGGAACGGGCGGAAGTCAGAGAATTCGACGCAACGGCGGTAGGGTGGTAGCGCCCACCACACAGGCGTCGATAATCTTTCGCGGGTGGGCGATGCCCAGCCTACGAATGCCGCGCTTCCCGTACGCGGGGGTAAGGCGCGGCAACCTCCCCTTTTTTCAAGGGGTGGGTCGCTAAAGCCGGAAGTCCTCCCCCAGATAGACTTTTTTGACTTCCTCGTTATACAGGATTTCGGCCGGCGAACCCGACGCCAGGATCTTGCCGTCGTTCAGAATGTAGGCATGGTCGCAGATCTTGAGCGTCTCCCGCACATTGTGATCGGTGATCAGCACGCCGATGCCGAGCTTTTGCAGGTGACCGATGAGTTGCTGGATGTCCAGGACCGAAATCGGGTCGACACCAGCGAAGGGCTCATCCAGCAGGATGAAGCGTGGGCGGGTGGCGAGGGCGCGGGCGATCTCCACACGCCGGCGTTCGCCGCCAGACAGGCTCATGCCCAGGGTATGGCGACGTTCGGTGATGTGCAGTTCCTGCAGCAACTCTTCCAGCCGATGGCTGCGTTCATCCGCCGACAGATCGGGCTGGGTCTCGAGGATCGCGAGGATGTTGTCTTCGACGGTGAGCTTGCGGAATACCGATGGTTCCTGCGGCAGATAGCCGATACCCATGCGCGCCCGCCGGTGCATGGGCAGGGTGCTGACATCGGCGTTATCGATGAAGATGGAGCCGCGGTCCAGGGGGATCAGGCCGACGATCATATAGAAACAGGTTGTTTTGCCGGCGCCATTGGGTCCCAGCAGACCGACGACCTTGCCGCTCTCGATGGACACGGAGACGCTATTGACCACCTGCCGTCCCTTGTACTGTTTGTGCAGTTCGTTGGCGCTCAGGGTGCTCATGGATGCTTCCGTTTTTGTGCGCCAGGGAGGGCATTGGGCGCGGCGGGTTTTTCGATGGCGGCCGATTCGATGGTCACCGCCACCCGGCCGTCGGCGCCGTCGCCCTCGGCAGTGAGGGTGCTCTCCGCCAGGTCGTAATGCAGGGTATTGCACAGCAGCACGTTGGTGCCCTGCTGCAGGCGCACCTCGCCAGACAAATCGACCTTGCTGTCGAGGGCGTGGTATTCGAGCCGTAGGGCGGATGCGTGCAGGTCCTGCCCCGGCGTTTCCGCGGGTTGGTAGAGGGTGACGGGGTTGCCGGTGGCGATAATGGTATCGATCTTGTCGCCCTTGTAGCTGGCCTCGGCACGGGCGGCGTTGATGCTGATACCGCCCTGGGTGAAGCTGACTCTGCCGATATATAACGTGGTCGATTTCTTCTGATTGATTTCGATGCGATCGGCCTTGACGTGTATCGGCTGTTCGCGGTCTGGGGTTTTGCTTGGACTGCTTACGTCCCTGGCGATGTCGTCACGGCTGGCTGCCGGATCAGGCTGGGGTGGTTCGGTGCGAGACGGGGTCACAGCGTCTGGCACGCTGCCTTGCGTGGCGTCGAGGCCCCAGGCCGGCGCCGTGCCAAGCAGGATGAGGGCGACGCAGAGCCCGAGGTGGACGGTTATTCTCATCAGTTCAATACCACGCGCAGTTCCTGGGTGGCGATTTCACCGCCGGGTCCGGTCAGGTCTTTTCCACGGGTTACACGTACATTGCCCTGCATCAGCAGCTCCTTGCCATTGTTGTAGATCTTACCGCGATCGGCCGTGGTGTTGATTGGGGCTGTTCCGGGTGCGTACTGGGTAAGCCGTGGTTGTTCCAGTAACGAGGTGTTGTCGTCCGGGTAGTGCGTGATCTTGCGTCCGCGCAGCACGTATTTTGGTTCACCCTGGGTGCTCATCATGGTCGAGGTAAAATTCTCCGCGTGATAGTCGGGTTCGTGGCGCGGCGCGCTGTTGAGGGCGATGACCGGTTTGACCAGCGCGTTGGGCAGCCACAGCGACAGCGCCAGTAATAGCAGCAGCACGCCAACGATAATGGTCTTGTTGCTATCCCAGGTCATGTTCCACCCGTGGTTGGCCGGTCAGTGTTTAAAAATAACGCTGCATTTCCGCCGCGTGCGTGCCCTGCGCCAGCATGATCAGCTCGCACAGATCGCGCGCGGCGCCCCGGCCGCCATCGTTCGGCGTAATCCAATGGGCATGCTTCTTCACCAGGGCGTGGGCGTCCTGCACCGCCACCGCCAGACCGACGCGCAGCATGATGGGCAGATCCACCAGGTCGTCGCCGACAAACGCCACTTGGCCTGGCTGCAAGGCCAGTTCCTGGATCAGTTGTTCATACGCCGGCAGTTTTTCCTGGCAGCCCTGACGCACGTGCTGGATACCGAGTTCGCGCGTGCGGTGTTCGACGATCCTGGAGGTCCTGCCGGTGATGATGCCGATGGCCACGCCGTTGCGTTGCAGCATTTTCATACCGTGGCCATCGCGTGAGTTGAAGGCCTTGTATTCCTCGCCGTTATTGTCGACGAACAAGCGACCGTCGGTGAGCACGCCGTCGACGTCGAACAGCACCAGCTTGATCTGTTCCGCCTGCCGCGCGACGTTGGGTGGGATGTCGAACCAGAGGGGAAAATCGTCGCTCATCAGACGACCCCCGACTTGAGCAGGTCCTGCATATTGAGCGCCCCGGTGACGCGGTTGTCCGCGTCCACCACAAACAGGCCGTTGATATTGAGAGAGCGCATCAGCTGCACCGTTTCCGCCGCCAGTTTGTCGGCGTGGGTGGTCTTGGGGTTGCGCGTCATCACGTCGGCGATGCGGGCCTTATACACGTCGATGCCGTTGTTGAGGGTGCGCCGCAGGTCGCCATCGGTGTAGATCCCGCACAGGCGGCCAGACGCATCGAGCACGCCGGTCATGCCCAGTCCCTTGCCGGTCATTTCCAGCAAGGCGTCGCGCAGGCTCGCGTCCTCCTTGACCAGGGGGATACGGTCGCCGGCGTGCATGATGTCGCTGACGTACAGCAACAGCCGGCGGCCGAGCTTGCCGCCAGGATGGGAGCGGGCGAAGTCATCCGGCGTGAAGCCGCGGGTCTTGAGCAGCGCCACCGCCAGGGCGTCGCCCATCACCAGGGTGACGGTGGTGCTGGAGGTCGGCGCCAGGTTGAGGGGGCAGGCCTCTATGGCCACACCCACATCCAGATTCACGTCCGCCAGACGCGCCAGGCTCGAGTCCGGGTTGCCGGTGAGGCTGATGAGCTTGACGCCCATGCGCTTGATGATGGGCAGGATGGTGAGGATCTCGGCGGTCTCGCCGGAGTTGGAGATGGCGATGACGACATCGGGCGGCGTGATCATGCCGAGATCGCCGTGACTCGCCTCCCCCGGGTGCACAAAGAACGCCGGCGTGCCGGTGCTGGCCAGCGTCGCGGCGATCTTGCCGCCGATGTGACCGGATTTACCCATGCCCACCACCACCACGCGTCCTTCGCAGTCGAGCATCAACTGACACGCGCGCGCGAAGTCGTCGTTGATGCGCGGAAGGAGTGCAGCCACGGCGGCGGCTTCGAGTTCGATGACGGCCCGGCCATGGTGTTGCAGGGAAACGCTGTCGGTCATGGGCTTCGTGAATTTGCGACGAGTAGAGTAATCTCCGGAAGTATATAGAAACGAGAAATAATATCCTAATGGGTCAAATCGGCTTTCATTCCATCCTGATACTGCTCGGCGTGTCGGTAGTGCTGGTCGCTGTGTTCCGTTATTTGCGCCTGCCCTTCATCCTGGCCTACCTGTGCACCGGCCTGCTGGTCGGCCCGTCGGGGCTGGGTTGGATCCCCGACATGGCCGGTACCCGTACCCTGGCGGAGTTCGGCCTGGTGTTCCTTATGTTCACCATCGGCCTGGAATTCTCCCTGCCGCAATTGTTCGCCATGAAGCGCACGGTGCTCGGGCTGGGTGGGATGCAGGTGGTGTTGAGCTGTCTGGTGTTCGGCGGCATCGCCTGGTTATTAGGGATGACGGTGGCGGGCGCCATGGTGGTGGGCGGCGTGCTCGCCCTGTCGTCCACGGCGGTGGTGATGAAGTTGCTGGCGGATCAGCTGGAACAACATTCGCGCCACGGCCGTGCCGCCTTCGGTGTGTTGTTGTTCCAGGACCTGGTGGTGGTGCCATTCCTGATTTTTATTCCCATGCTGGCGGGGGATGGCCAGATGCAATCGCTGCCGGCAGCCCTCGGCTGGGCCCTGGTCAAGAGTGCGACGGTGCTGGTGGTGATCTTCCTGGTGGGGCGGGTGTGGCTGCGGCCCATGTTTCATGAAGTGGCCATGGCGCGTTCGCGCGAGTTCTTCGGCATGACGGTGCTGCTCATTACCCTGGCGTCCGCCTGGCTCACGGACCTCGCCGGCCTGTCCATGGCCCTGGGTGGTTTTCTCGCCGGCCTGATGATCGGCGAGACCGAATACCGCCATCAGGTGGAGAGCGATATCCTGCCCTTCCGCGACGTGCTGCTCGGTCTGTTCTTTGTCACCATCGGCATGAGCCTGGATCTCGCCGTGGTGCGCAGCGAATGGCTGTGGGTGAGCGCCAGCCTTGCGGCCATTCTTGTGATCAAGACCCTGGTGGTGCTGGCCGCGGGCCGGGCGTTCCGCATGGAGACGGGCGTGGCCCTGCGTACCGGTCTGGTGCTGGCCCAGGGTGGTGAGTTCGGTTTCGCCCTGGTGCTGCAGGCGCAGCTCTTCCATGTGCTGGACGGGCGCTACGATCAGATCCTGCTCGCGGCCATGGTGCTCAGCATGCTCATCGCGCCGTTTCTCATCCGCTACAACGGGCGCATGGTGAAGCGCCTGTTGCCGGACTACCGCGAGCGACGCGCAAGCAACCTCGACGCGATACGCGCCAGCGGCGGCGAGGCGCACAACCACGTGATCATCTGCGGCTACGGACGTAGCGGCCAGAACCTGGCGTGGATGCTGAAGGAGGAGGCCATCGACAGCCTCGGTCTCGACCTCGACCCGGTGCGCGTGCGCGACGCACGCGATGCCGGCGAGCGCGTGCTGTACGGCGATTCGGCGCGCCGGGATGTGCTGTTGGCCGCCGGCCTGCAGCATGCGCGCGCCCTGGTGATCAGCTTCGTCGATACCGCAACCGCCTTGCGCATGCTGGAGATCACGCGCCAACTGCGCCCCGACATGCCGGTGATCGTGCGCACCATGGACGACCGCGACCTGGAAAAGCTTAAGACCGCGGGCGCCACCGAGGTGGTGCCGGAAAGTCTGGAGGGCAGTCTGATGATGGGCTCGCACTTGTTAATGCTGCTGGGTGTGCCCGTGACCCATATCGTGCGCCAGGTGCGCAACGTGCGCGCCGGCCGCTACCGCATGCTGCGCGGATTCTTTCACGGCGCCGCCGGCGTGGACGAGACCGAGGAGTCCTATCGCGAACGCCTGCATTCGGTGACGCTGTTGCCGCAGGCGCGCGCCGTGGGCAAGCGCCTGGACGAACTGCCCCTGGCGGAGATAGGCGCCGAAGTCACCGCCGTGCGCCGCGGCGGCATCAGCGGTCCGCAGCCGGCGACGGATACGCAGTTGGTGGCGGGGGATGTGCTGGTGTTGTATGGCACGCCGGAGGCGTTGGAGCAGGCGGAGAAGGTGTTGTTGGAGGGGTAGCACGACTGTGGAGTGCGGCGGCTCGCTCCCGCTTTGTAAAGCGGCGGCCAGTCGCCGCACTCCGTATTGGTACGAGTTA
>JAYUBZ010000214.1:0-3787 GCA_043740595.1 Gammaproteobacteria bacterium | reverse complement strand
GGAACCTTCTCGTCTCGGCCACGGGAACGGGTAAGACGGTAATGGCCGCGATCGACTACTCCCGGCTGCGCGATGTGCTCCCGCGAGCACGCCTTCTCTTCGTCGCCCATCGCGAAGAGATTCTCCAGCAGAGCCTCGCGACGTTTCGACACTGCCTTCGCGATCACGCCTTTGGCGAGCTTTGGGTCGGCCGCCAGCGTCCGCGTCGCTTCGAACACGTGTTCGCTTCGATTCAGAGCTTGCGCGCCGTGGGGACGTCGGACCTCGACCCGTCGCACTTCGACGTCATCATCGTCGATGAGTTTCATCACGCGGCGGCGCCGTCGTACCGCGCGCTCCTCGATCACGTGACGCCGGTGCCAAGAAACACAGGATTTAATTTTCATCATCTTGGCGTCCTTGGCGTCTTGGCGGTGCAAAAAAAAAGTTATTTCAACTCCCTGACATCGACAAAATGCCCGGCGACCGCGGCGGCGGCGGCCATGGCGGGGCTCACCAGATGGGTGCGCCCACCGGGACCCTGACGGCCCTCGAAATTTCGATTCGAGGTGGATGCACAACGCTCGCCCGGTTCCAATCGATCCGCATTCATCGCCAGACACATAGAACATCCCGGCTCACGCCACTCGAAACCGGCATCGAGAAACACCCGGTGCAATCCCTCGCGCTCCGCCTGCGCCTTGACCAGCCCGGACCCCGGTACCACCAGGGCCAGTTTGATGTTTTGCGCAACGCGCCGACCCTTGACCACCTCCGCCGCGGCACGCAGATCCTCGATGCGCGAATTAGTGCACGAGCCGATGAAGATTTTGTCGAGGGCGATGGAACGGATCGGCGTGCCAGGCCGGAGGTCCATGTACTTGAGGGCATGCTGCATGCTCTCGCGCCGCACCGGATCGGTCTCGTTCCGCGGATCGGGCACCACCCCGCCCACCGCCACCACCATTTCCGGTGACGTACCCCAGCTCACCTGGGGCTGCAGTTCCACCGCCGACAACACCACTTCATGCTTGAAGGCGGCGTCCGTGTCGCTCTGCAATCCGCGCCAGGCGCTCACCGCCTGATCCCACAGGGCGCCGGTTGGTGCATAGGTGCGTCCGCGGAAATACTCGATGGTCTTGTCATCCGCTGCGATCATGCCGGCACGGGCGCCCGCCTCGATGGCCATGTTGCACACCGTCATGCGACCCTCCATGGACAAGGCCTGGATGGCGGAACCGGCAAACTCGATGGCGCAGCCATTGCCCCCGGCGGTGCCGATGCGGCCGATGATCGTCAGCACGATGTCCTTGGCGGTGACCCCCGGCGGGATATCCCCCTCGACCCGCACGCGCATATTTTTGGCTTTCTTGAGGATCAGGCATTGGGTCGCCAAGGCATGTTCCACCTCCGACGTGCCGATGCCAAAGGCCAGAGCGGCAAAGGCGCCGTGGGTGGAGGTATGGGAATCGCCGCACACCACCGTCATACCCGGCAGGGTGGCACCCTGCTCCGGGCCGATGACGTGTACGATGCCCTGACGTGGGTCATTCATGCCGAACTCGGTGATACCGAATTCGCGACAGTTATCGTCGAGGGTCTGGACCTGCAAAAGTGAAATAGGGTCCTGGATCCCGCTGCTGCGGTCCGTGGTGGGCACGTTGTGATCCGCTGTGGCCAGGTTGGCATCCGCCCGCCAGGGTTTGCGTCCCGCGAGGCGCAGCCCCTCGAAGGCCTGGGGGCTGGTCACCTCGTGCACCAGGTGACGATCGATGTAGATCAGACAGGTGCCGTCCTCGTTGGCGCGCACCACGTGGGCCTCCCACAACTTGTCGTATAAGGTTCTTTCTGCCATTGCCCACCCCTCGCGATTGATCTTGCGTGAAGTGTAGGGAAGGACTATAAATAACTCAAATTCATATTTATAATATATTCGATTACTAAAAATTATGGATATCGCCGCCCTCCAGGCCTTCGTGGCCATCGCCGATTCGGGCTCATTTTCCCGCGCCGCCGACGCCCTTTTTTTAACCCAACCCGCCATCAGCAAACGCATTGCCACCCTGGAAACAGAGCTGGGCATCCCCTTGTTCGATCGGATCGGTCGTGGGGTACAACTCAGCCCTGCGGGAATCGCGTTACTGGATCAGGCGCGGCGTATCCTGAATGAAGTGGCGGAGGCCAAACGCCGCATCGCCGGGCTGTCCGGTCAAATCAAAGGCCCCCTGACCCTCGGGACCAGCTATCACATTGGCCTGCATCGTCTGCAACCGGCGTTGAAGGCCTTCAGCCAGCAACATCCCGAGGTCCACCTGGACCTGCGCTTTATGGATTCCGAGGCCGCCGCCCAGGCGGTCGAAAATGGGCAGCTGGAGTTGGCGATCGTCACCCTGCCGAGCCGTCCCGCGGCGTCCCTGCACTGTGTAACCCTGTGGGACGATGTCCTGGAGGTGGTGGTGGGTCACGACCACGCCCTGGCGGGTAACCCAGTCACCCCCCTCGACGCATTGACACATTACCCCGCCATACTGCCTGTGGCCGGCACCACCACGCGGGAAATTATTCTTGCTGGGTTGGCGCCCATACGCGATCGCCTCGCGATCGGCACGGAAACTAATTATCTGGACGTGATCAAAATGCTGGTGTCCATCGGACTGGGCTGGAGCGTCCTGCCCCACACCTTGATTGACGCTGAACTGAAAGTGGTCCAGATTGAAGGGCTACGGATACAACGCCAGTTGGGTAGCGTAACCCATGTCTCCCGCACCCTATCCAACGCGGCCCAGGCGATGATCGCCATGGTGAAACAGAACGCATGAAATTCATTCAATTGATCGAACAGCTCGCGCGCCAGGTGGGCGCCCATCAGATACCGTTCAATCCCGCGGCCACCCAGCGACAGGGCTTGATCGAATCCAGCGCCCTGCATTACGCACTCATCACCCGTATTGTCGACGCCATCTACAAAAAAAACCGCTGTCGCCGACTCACCGACCCGGTGGAACGGGATGCGACGTTCGAGGCATTGGCCCCGATACGACAGGAGGTGCTGCGCGCCAGCGACACCGACGTCGACGCGGCACGTCTACTGGAGGATCTCTGCGCCTCCATCGCCATGCTGTTCGAGCAACACGACCCGGCGAGCTCCGCCGCCCCGCGCGCACCGCGTGATCCCCGGAACACGCCACCGGTACGCCTTAATCCACTGCGCCGACGCATCAAATAATAAGCAGCATTACACAGGTCGGGGTTTGATCAGGAAGTAAGCCACGGCCAAGGCCGCCGCCGCGGCGCCCGCAGCGATCGCAAACGTCGTCGACGGCCCCAGGCTCACCCAAGTCTGCCCACTGTAATAACTCCCCACCGCACCACCAATGCCGAAACTCGCGGAACCGTAAATGGCCTGCCCGCGATGCTGATGACGCCCGGTAAAGAACCGATGCACCATCTGCATGGCGGTGGCATGGAACGAGCCGAAGGTGGCGGCGTGCAGCACCTGCGCCAGTATCAATACCGAGAGGTACTGCGGGAAATAACCGATCAGCAGCCAGCGCACCGCCGCGAGAAAAAAACTCGCCAGCAATACCGGCCGCAGGGCCACGCGCAGCAGCAGGCGCTGCATCAGCAGGAACACACCGATTTCACACACCACGGCAAACGCCCAGAGCAGACCGATGACACTCTTGCTGTAACCATGGTCCTCCAGGTAGATCGAGTAAAAAGTGTAGTACGGGCCGTGACTCACCTGCATGAGAAAACACGCCAGGAGAAAGGCGAACACCTCGGGGCGCAGGATGGTTTTCAAAAA
>JAYUBZ010000213.1:0-8384 GCA_043740595.1 Gammaproteobacteria bacterium | reverse complement strand
CCAGTTGCCAAAATCATTGTCGATCACCACGGGATAGGTGATGCCGTGTTGTTTCAGGTAGGCGCTCACCTTGTCCACGTCGTATTCGTGCTTGAATTCCGGCGTATGCACGGCCATCACCGCCAAGCCCCGCGGCGCGTAATCCCGATACCATTGCTTGACGTAGGGTTCGACGTTGCGGCAATTCCAGCAGCCATAGGTCCAGAATTCCACGAGGGTGACGCGCCCGCCGAAACCGCCCGCGGGTGGCTGGGCGGTGTTGAGCCAGACCTTGCCGCGGACGTCGGGCGCGGGGGCACCGATGGAGGCGGCCTGCGCCGACAACATGCCCAACGACAACAGCACACACAACAGTGCGGCAAGCCTGCCAGGCAACCTCCCAACAAGCCCTGGCCACCCGGGTAGGGTGCGCCCTGCGCACCGAAAATTCAGACTATGGGCACGACAGTAAAATGTGAACGCTGACTTATTCAGAACATCTCTAGCAGGTGCTGTCATGACGCCTCCTCCGGTGCACCGGGGTACCGATCGTGCTGACGGCCCACGGGTGTCGATGCCGTGGGGTTCGTCAACGATAGTAGGGCGCAGGCATCACGCAAGTATCACGCGCCTGGCTGATTCAGCGGCGCTGAGGAGAATGCTGGGTCAGAAACCGATCCAACTGATTGGCAAAGGCCCGGCGGTCGTTCTGGTTGAGGGTCGGTGGACCCCCCGTCGCCACCCCGCTGTGGCGCAGTTCTCCCATGAAGTTACGCAGAGTCAGGCGTTCCTTGATGTTTTCCTGGGTGTACAGCTCGCCCCGCGGGTTGAGCGCATGACCACCGCGTTCAATGACATCCGCCGCCAGGGGAATGTCCGCAGTGACGACCAGATCGCCGGGCTGCACCTGTTGCGCGATGCGCTGATCCGCCACATCGAAACCGGCGGCAACCTGTAGCGTTTTGATATAGGGGGAACGCGGGGTGTGTAACGGCTGGTTGGCCACCAGGGTCAGGATGACCTGCGCCCGTTCCGCGGCGCGATAGAGGATGTCCTTGATCACACCGGGACAGGCATCGGCGTCTACCCAGATTTGCATGGTGCTACCTCTTGCGGACTGCGCCCATCGTACACCTACGGCCTCAGTCAATGCAGAACGGCGACACCAAACAAATAAGGATGCAACAACAGCAGGACAACATAGACCACCAGACCCGCCGCCACCGTCACGCCATCCTTGCCCAGCGGATACACCTTCACCTGTTTGACCGCGCCCCGCAGATTCGCCGACAGCATGTCGAGCAAGGCATAGATACCAAGACTGCCAAATAACAGCAGCGAGGCTCGATCGCCATTGGCCAACAGATGGCCCGCCGACCACAGCGTAACCCCCCATAGCATCGGGTGTCGGGTAAACCGCTTGAAGTTCGATGGCATGTTGGCGGCGGCGAGCAGTACGAAGGCCGGCAGCAGCAATACCAGCGCCGCAAACCGACCCCACGCCGGCGGCTGCCACAGCGGCTGGAAGTCCGCCCGGTATTTTCCAACAACCATCAACACCAAACCCACCAGGGACAGCAGCGCGAACAGGCCCTTGTAGGCGCCGGGGCCAAGGCGGTTGATGGCGGCGAGGCGTACAGAAACAAAGCTCGGCAGCAAATGCACGCCGATAAAAATAACGATACCGAGTATCAACAGGTTCATGTAATCCCTCCCTGCGGGACGATGAGGCAGCAGGTAGTACAGGTCCATTTTAAGTGACTGCAAATATACCTGGAGTCTGTTGCCATCACTACTACGCAGAACTCCGTTGGAGTGTGGTAAGTACCGCCGCATTAGTACAAAGCGGTAGTACTCCAAAAATAGCTGTTAGACATTGCGCCCATAGACATTCTCAGGGCGGATCTCCATGAATATCTCCGGCTTCCGCAAGGGAACGAACCCGAGCTTGCGGTATAAAGCGTGCGCGTCCCGCGTGCCCAATAACCAGCGGCGCAGACCCTGGAGCTCGGGGTGGGCGAGGATGCACGTTACCAGCCACTTGCCCAATCCACGTCCACGATAGTCCGGGTCGATAAAGACGTCCGCCAGATAAGCGAAGGTGGCGCGATCGGTGACGGCGCGACCGAAACCGATCTGGCGCCCGTCGTGCCACAGCCCGAAACACAGCGAGTTGTCCAAGGATCGGATGACCGTCTCCAGGGGCACGCCTTGCGCCCAATAGGAAGTCGTCAGGAACGCGTGGATGTAGGTCACGTCAAGGGCGGCGCGATCGTCCGTCAGGGTAAATTCTGCGTTAAGCCATTGCATGCGTCGATAGGCCTCTGGGTTTGGGTTGGCATGACGGCGGGTGGGACATCGCAACCCATTGTGATCCGTCCGGCTGCAGCGCGCGTCTGGGTTTTGTTTGCGCGCCGCTAGAGGCCCCAGGCATAGGCCGCCATGGACAATATACCGTAGGTGTAACCATGATGCAGACGCCGGCCTTTTACCCCCGCGCCGCCGGCACCCAGGGCCACAAACAACGGTAACAGATGTTCCGCCGTGGGATGGTTGCGCGCGGCGTGGGGCGCGGCGTGGGTGTAGTCCAGCAACGCCGCCTCGTTGGCAGTCTGTATCGACTGATACAGCCACGCGTCGAACTCGCTCGCATAGGCCGGCGGCGGCGCATCCAGGGCGTAGCGGCCGGCCTCGCGCAGGTTATGGGTGGCGCCACCGCTCGCCAGGATCAACACACCCTCGGCGCGCAGGGGTTGCAGGGCGCGCCCAAGTTTTAAGTGGTGGCCGGCATCGTCGCCGGATTGCACCGACAGCTGTATCACCGGTATATCCGCGGCGGGATACATCAGCGCCAGGGGAACCCAGGCACCGTGATCCAGACCGCGTGTGGCGTGGACATCCGCCTGCAGCCCGGACTCCGTCAACCGTGCGCGCAGCGCGGCGGCCAGCGGCGCATCGCCGGGGCAGGCATAGCGCACGTCGTAGAGCGGCGCGGGAAAACCATAAAAGTCGTACACGGTGTCCGGCGCCGGGTGGCCGGTGAGCGCGGGGCGCGCGGTATCCCAGTGCGCGGAGACGCATACCACTGACTTGGGCCGCGGCAGCAGGCCGCCCAGACTTTGTAAAAACGCGTAGGCCGGACCCTGCTCCAGCAACAAGCTCGGGGCACCGTGGGAAACGAACACTGTCGGCATGCGGTGGATCATAACTGGCCTCGGTGATATCAGGCGACGCGCTTGGGTGCGAAACAGTTTATGCCAGTTAGCTTGTCTTTGAGAAGAGACGAGGTATCCGTCGGCCCTGCAACTGGGCAATCTATGCCAGCAACACAGAAGAACGTTGCACATTGGCAGATTTGAGTTTGGTGGGTTGATACATGAAACGTCTGTGGACTATCTGTGGGCCCTGCGGTGAATGGCACTTACTTAACGTAAGTCCTCGCACCAGTAACGTAGGCAATGCACACACGCCCAGGAAATCCCTCCTGCTCCAGGTGACATCCCTTCCCCCTTTCAGGGGGAAGGCCAGGATGGGGGTGCAAGACTGACGCCTGCCTGCCAAGGTCGAGCCAAGCCCCGTCTCCCTTCTCAAACCATGATGACGGCGACCAAGCAGAACGCGCCGGTTCGGGGCCTGCCCGATGAAGGAGACGTTGTTTGTCCGGCACAGACTGAACGGGGTGTGGCGAACCGGGTGGGGGGTTGTCCGGTGGATGCTTCGGGGGGTCATTGAGTATTACACCCCCATCCTAGCCTTCCCCCAGAAAGGGGGAAGGGACTGAACCGTGGCCGGGTTTTGCCTGGTGCGTGGGGGGACATCTGCACGGGTCGAGGGACTTACGCGCGATGGTCTGCGGAGGGTGATGGGCACTTCACCTACAACGTGGCCTGATCATGGCTTGCATGCTTACAGTAAGTGCCATTCGGCCCTGAGGTGAATGACACTTAAACTTAAGCAAGTCCGTCAGTGCGAGGCGACCCGTTTTTCGCGTCGTTGCGAACGTAACGCGGCAACCTCCTGAGGCGGCCGACGTGATCAGTTCCCAACATCGTCACAGCGTACCCCGCGCGGGGTACGCTGTGACATTTATTTCCACGCCTGGCGCGAAGACCGGATGCGAGGACATGCTCCGGCATCCGTTTCCTATCCCTGCGACATGGCTACCGGGATACCGGCCTAATGCTTTTTATCCGTCTGGTCGTGCATCATTTCCATCTGTTTGTGCATCTCACCCATTTGCTTCTGCATGGCGGGGTCCATGCCCATACCCTTGCCCATACCCATGCCGTTGCCCATCATGCCCGACATTTTATCCATCATCTCCGACATAGTGCGCATGCGTTCTCCCATCTGCTTCTGCTGCGCCGCACTCATAGTGCCTTTGGACATGTCGCCGGACATATTCATCATCTGACCGGCACTATCATGCATCATGCCCGACATCTGCTGCATGCCATCGCCTGCGGCGTGGTCGTGCTTCATATCGCCATTCTGCGCGCCGGCGGTCAACGCCAGCGTCAGGCCGGCAACCAGCAGGGCGCTGCCGAATATCTTTTGTCGTGTTGTTTTGCTCATGCTATTGCTCCTTTAAATATACTGTTAGTGAAGGGAAATCTCTGTGTAAGTTGCCCGCGTCTCCATTACTGGTTACGCGCCCATCGCCGGACACTGCCGCTCCGGCTTACCTCTTTTGTGCGACCTGCACAACGCGACCTCAACTTTCCAAGTCACGTTTCTTACGCTCGAATTCCTTTTGGTCGATCTCACCGCGCGCGTAGCGCTTCTTCAGCACCTGCAGCGGCGTCTCTTCGCTGCCCGATCCGGGGTTCCTGTCGGACAACCATTTCACCAGTGCGGTGACGACCAGGATGATCAAAACCAAAAACACGACCATGCCCAGCCAACCTCCGCCCATCCAGCCACTACCACCCATACCTTCCCACATTCAACACCTCCTGGTTAATGTTGCGTGTCAGTGCGCAGGGCGCGCCCTCAATTCCCCGGGCCACACACCCAGCCAGCCATGCTAAAACCTGTGTGCGACGCACACGTCAAGATTCCAGCTGACTGGCACGATCGATCAAATGGCAAACGCTGTTGTCTCCCGGTCTCTGCATGGGCATGTCTTCCCACAGGCGCAATGCCTGTTGCATACGTTGCTGCATCTCCACCATCTCCCGGATCCGGCCCCTCATTCTCATCGCCGCGGCGGCGCAGTATCTCTTTGCGGGTGTAATAGCGCACCACATGGGGCGGTATGCCGCCACGGCGCGAAAGCTGGGAGACGGTCATCATGCTCGTTGGCTCCATCGGTTGCTCTGCTCATAACGCCATAACCTCCATTGGGATAGAACCGTTGCGCAAAAGCGCGGGCTATGGCGACGCATTACCGGCAGGCTGGGCCTGTCAGTGCATGACGATGAACGACTTAGAGCAACAGACGCGCGTACAACCGGTACAGCGGGGGTTGGAATGCAGACCCGTCAGGGGGTGGATGCAACGCGTGCGGATCAGACAGTGGTTGCGGCACCGACAAGGCCAGCACCTGTGCCTGCCAGACGGGCTGATCGACGCCCGCTGCCGGGAGGGCGGGCTTCGGCATCAGGAATGGATAGTTGTCGGCCCATACCGTGCAATGATCGAATGCACCATCCGCCGGCATGGCGTGGTGGGTATGGCGAACCCTACCCGCATGAAGTCCTTCGACGGAATGAATCTTCCCGGAATCCGCCAAGACGTGGCGGCTGTCGGCAAAGGCGCGACACGGCACACCGACCATCATCTGCGACAGCACCAGCAGAAAAACGATCAAGTGCGCGCGCAACGCCGGTCGCCACCTGTCGGGGCGCTCGCGATAACCCGCCTTTGCGGGTATGCCGGTGGCCATACTTATGTCGGTGCGCATCGCCAGATATTCATCTCTGCGGAATGAAGTATTTTATCATGCTAACCCCCGGCACCCATCACGGTATTGATGCACATCAAAATCTGATTACGCCCACCTGTGGCCGGCGGCGCGCAGCAAGGGCCCGGTATTTCAAGTCACAGCCTGAAGGCAACGAACTCCCCATGCAGCTCACCGGTCCTTAGCTCCCGACACGTCAACTGCGACGTTATCTCGATACGGGCGCGGCCCTTGCGCTGCAGCGTCTTGATGAATTTCTCCCACACCGCTTCAGCGGGGGAACACGCCTCGGCGCTGAAGTCATCGGCCATGGGTTGTTCGTAGTCCATACTGTTACGCTGGATAACCAGCCTGGCGGCAATCCCTTCATCCTTGAGCCGGACATACAGTAGCGTCCACGCGGCGAGTATGGCCAGCGCCGACGCACTGCCGCCAAACACCGTGGCGCGGTGGTTGATGTTAGGCGCGAGAGGGGCGCCAAGACGCACGGCCTCCCGGTTGGCGGACAAAACCCGCACCCCCATGGCGCCGGATAACGGGATGTGTTCGTGCAGGTAACGCTCTACATCGATGGGTTGCATAAATGCGCGTCACGTATGAGTAGTGCGAGTAGCGTGCTGCCTTGATAAAGATCACGGGGCTTGGGCAGCGAAATGCGCAAGGCCTGCCTGTAACCGCGCTGGTTATTTTCCACAAAAGGTCGGCAGCGAATATTTCTCCGACGCGTCTTTTTTTCCGCCGAGCGTGCCCAGGTGGGTGAATTTAAATCCCTGGGTATATTTCAACCCATAGCCGAGGAACCGATCCACCCCGATGTGTACAAACCAGGTGATGGCGACGGCCAGGGCGCCCGGGTGACCGAGGACCAGGGCGACCACCGCCAGCATGGACGGCAGCAACTTGGCATGGGTGATGTTGTAGGCCAGGGCACCCACTTCCTTATTCAACAGATAGGCAAGCAGCGCGATATCCGGCAGCAGCAGGAGTGACCAGAATAACGGCCAACTGTAGTCCAGCTTCGTATAAAGCACCAAACCCAGGGCCAGTAAGGCCAAGCCTTCGAGACGCAATAAAATATTCGGTTTTGAAAAAATGGCGATCATGCTGCACCTCGCACTCGTCAGTGAAATCAGTTTAAGGCAGCGCGCCGGCACGGCACTACTGCGCCTTGAGGGCCCCCTCATCGCCACAGGCCTTTGGCAGTTGGAAACGCGATACGACCTTGCCGTTGCCTAGGCTCAGTGTGCCCCACGGGGAGGTGGTGGCGGAGGTGGTGGTGGTGGTGGCAACGCCGGTGGAGGTGGTTGAACCGGAGGCGGCGGCTGTACTGGTGGCGGCGCAAGCGCTGCCGGGGGGGCCAAAGCCGGTGGCGGCTCGCGTGGGGGCAACGGATTCGCCGCTTGGCCGCTAGGCAAGTCACCCTGTTGCAATACGGGGGCAGGCAAAGACGCCTTCTCCGGGATATCGGTACTGTCGTCGAGCGGCTGTGGCCCGTTACCCGCGCTGCGTCCGCGGGACGGGGGCGTGCTCGACGCGGGCCGCCCGGCCTGAATGACATTCGCGTCCGGATTGATATCCTTTTCCTCCACCTTGCTGGCGTCGGCCGGTGGCGGGAATTCCTGATACGTGACCTTGCCGTCTTTATCCACCCACTTATAAAGTTTGACCGCAGACGCCATCACTGGCAGCAGCAATAGCAGGCAAATCGTCACGGATAGAATTTTTTTCATGTCTTCAGCCTAGTCTAGTGGCCTGGTTCCGACAAGACGCATGGGGCGCGATGTCACAGGGCCGTTATGTTTATTGCGACTCAACGTTTTTTCGGTTGCGCAATGTGGATGGCGCGCCCGTGTACCGCAAGTGCTGCCTCGTGCAAGGCCTCGGTCAGGGTGGGGTGGGCGAACATGGTCATGCCTATATCTTCGCTGCTCGCGCCGAAGCCCATGGCGATAACCGCCTGGGAAATAAGTTCCGAACAGTGCGCACCGATCATGTGCACGCCGAGCAAACGGTCAGTGTCGGTGTCCGCCAGGACCTTGATGAAACCGGTGGTGTCGTTCGCGGCCTTGGCGCGACCACTGGCGGCGAAGGGGAATTTACCCACGCGGTAATTGACCCCCTTGGCCTTCAGCGCCTGTTCCGTTTGCCCCACCCAGGCGACTTCCGGCAGCGTATAGATTACCGAGGGGATGGTGTCGTAGTTGACCCGCGCGTTCTGTCCGGCGATCAGCTCCGCCGCCATGACGCCCTCTTCCGATCCTTTGTGCGCCAGCATCGGACCGCGCACGCAGTCGCCGATGGCGTACACACCGGGCAGGGTGGTGTGACACTGTTCGTCCACGTGGATATAACCCCATTCGTCCAGCAGCAGCTCACTCTCTTTGGAGAACAAACCCTCGGAGTTGGGACGCCGGCCGACGGCGACGATAAGTTTATCCACGCGGGTCTTGTGCGCACCGTCCTTATCCTGGTATTCGATCTCGACTTCGTTGCCCTTCAC
>JAYUBZ010000212.1:0-8361 GCA_043740595.1 Gammaproteobacteria bacterium | reverse complement strand
GCGGCATACAGGGCAAACACCGGCAGGATGATAAACATGCCCAACATCCGCAAGCCGTAGATGCTCGCCAGGCTGATGCTGGCGCGCAGCTCAATCGGCGTCATGCGTTCTGACATCAAGTGGAGATTCCTGGGCAGGGGCGCCGGGCATTACCCGGACAACGCGGAGACTGGGGGCACAAGCCATGCATGAAGGGTGTTTTCGGGTCTTTTTTCTTTGGCATAAGAGTCTGAATGACCGTATAGTACCATGTTCCCTACAATCCAGAAATTGCCCATGGAACACATCCGCATACGGGGTGCCCGCACCCATAATCTGAAGAACGTCGACGTCGACCTGCCGCGCGGCAAGCTCATCGTCATTACCGGTCTGTCCGGATCCGGCAAGTCGTCCCTGGCCTTCGATACCTTATATGCGGAAGGCCAGCGGCGCTATGTCGAGTCGCTGTCGGCCTATGCGCGGCAGTTTCTGTCGGTCATGGAAAAACCCGATGTGGACCTGATCGAGGGCTTGAGCCCGGCCATTTCCATCGAACAAAAATCCACCTCGCATAATCCGCGCTCCACCGTCGGCACCGTCACCGAAATCTACGATTACCTGCGCCTGCTGTACGCGCGCGTCGGCGAGCCGCGCTGTCCCGAACACAAGGTCACCCTCGATGCCCAGACCGTGAGCCAGATGGTGGACCACGTCATGGCGCTACCCGAGGGCACGCGCCTGATGCTGCTGGCGCCGGTGATCCAGGAACGCAAAGGCGAACATACCCAGGTGCTGGAAACGTTGCGCGCCCAAGGGTATGTGCGTGCGCGCATCGACGGCACAGTGATGGAGCTGGACCAGGCGCCGGCGCTGGAAAAGAAGCAGAAACACACCATCGAGGCAGTGGTCGACCGGGTGGTGGTGCGCCCCGGTCAGCAACAGCGCCTGGCGGAATCCTTCGAAACCGCGCTGCACATCGGCGAGGGCGTGGTGCGCGCGGTCACCGTGGCGGACGCGGACGACAGCGCGCATGTGCCGGAGGAACACCTGTTCTCCGCGCGCTATGCCTGTCCGCAGTGCGGCTACAGCCTGTCGGAGCTGGAGCCGCGTCTGTTCTCCTTCAACAATCCCGCCGGCGCCTGCCCCACCTGCGACGGCCTTGGCGTGCGCCAGTTCTTCGATCCGCAGCGCGTGGTGAGCGACACCTCCCTGAGCCTGCCGGCCGGCGCCATCCGTGGCTGGGACCGGCGCAATGCGTTTTATTTCCGCATGCTGGAATGCCTGGCCAAGCATTACAAATTCGATCTCGACGCGCCCTTCGAGGACCTGCCGGCCAACGTGCGCAAGGTCATCCTGCACGGCAGTGGCGACGAGATCATCAGCTTCAGTTACTTCAGCGAGCGCGGCGGCAATCAGCGGCGCAAACATGCCTTCGAAGGCGTGATTCCCAACATGGAACGCCGCTACCGTGAAACCGATTCCAACAGCGTGCGTGAGGAGCTGGCGAAATTCCTCGGCTCGCAGCCGTGCCGGGAATGTCTAGGCAGCCGATTGCGCATCGAGGCGCGCAACGTGTTCATCGCTTCAATTCCGGTGAACGAAGTCACGCACATGCCCATCGCCGTGGCCTTGGATTTTTTCGAGCACCTCCAGCTCGACGGCAAGCGGCGCGAGATCGCCGACAAGATCGTCAAGGAAATCCAGAGCCGCCTCGGGTTCCTGGTGAACGTGGGGCTCAACTATTTGTCCCTGGCACGTTCAGCGGAGACCCTGTCCGGCGGCGAGGCCCAGCGCATCCGTCTGGCGTCGCAGATCGGCGCCGGCCTGGTGGGCGTGATGTACGTGCTGGACGAGCCGTCCATCGGACTGCACCAACGGGATAACGAACGCCTGCTGACTACCCTGCGTCATCTGCGCGACCTGGGCAACACCGTCATCGTGGTGGAACACGACGAGGACGCGATACGCGCCGCCGACTACGTGCTGGATATCGGTCCCGGGGCCGGCGTGCATGGCGGCCACATCATCGCCCAGGGGCTGCCGTCGGATATCGAAGCCAACCCTGACTCCATCACCGGGCGCTACCTCTCGGGCCGCGAGGGCATAGCCATCCCGGCACGCCGTACGCCGCCGGACCCGCAGCAACAGATCGTCATCCGCGGCGCGCGCGGCAACAACCTGAAAAATGTGGAGGCGGCCATCCCCGTGGGACTGCTTACCTGCGTCACCGGTGTCTCCGGTTCGGGCAAATCCACCCTGGTGAACGACACCCTGTACGCCGTCGCGGCGACTCATCTCTACGGCAGTAACCTGGAGCCGGCCGCCCACGACGGCATCGACGGCCTGGAACAATTCGACAAGGTGGTGGACATCGACCAAAGTCCCATCGGGCGCACACCGCGTTCCAACCCGGCGACCTACACCGGCCTGTTCACGCCGCTGCGCGAACTGTTCGCCGCCACACCCGAGTCGCGTGCCCGCGGTTACAATCCCGGCCGTTTCTCCTTCAACGTGCGCGGCGGACGCTGCGAGGCGTGCCAGGGGGACGGGCTGATCAAGGTGGAGATGCATTTCCTGCCGGACATCTACGTGGCGTGCGACGTGTGCAAAGGCAAACGCTACAACCGCGAGACCCTGGACATCCAATACAAGGGGCGCAACATCCACGAGGTGCTGGCCATGACGGTGGAGGAGGCGGCGGTATTTTTCGACGCCATCCCGGTGGTCAAGCGCAAGCTCGACACCCTGCTGGACGTGGGTCTGTCCTACATCACCCTGGGACAGAGCGCCACCACCCTGTCCGGCGGCGAGGCGCAGCGCATCAAGTTATCGCGCGAGCTGTCCAAGCGCGACACCGGCCGCACACTCTATATCCTGGACGAACCGACCACCGGGCTGCACTTCCACGACATCAAGCAGCTGCTCGCGGTACTGCACCGTCTGCGTGACCACGGCAATACCATCGTGGTGATCGAACACAATTTGGACGTGATCAAGACCGCTGACTGGTTGCTGGATCTGGGTCCGGAGGGCGGCGACGGCGGCGGTAGCATCGTCGCCGTGGGTACGCCAGAGGACGTCGCGGCCAATAAGCATTCCTACACCGGGTATTTTCTCAAGGCGATGCTCTCCTCTGCTAAAAACGCCCAGCGCAAGACCGGGTAACTCATCGGGGAGCGGCGGTTTGCCGCTGCGTTCACAAAGCGGAAATCAGATCCCGCACTGCAACACCGGCAAGACGTTGGGTGGGCATTGCCCACCAAGTGCTACATCGATACCCCGTCCGGTGGGCGATGCCCACCCTACAAAACCCGGGCAGCACCTTCACCGCATCAAGGGTGGCACGTTGTCGCTGCGGCTACTGATAAAGTGTTCCGCCAGCACCTCGGCAAAGGGCTTGGGTTCACCTATCCAATAACCCTGGCCGTAATCGATGCCTGACTCGCGGATCTTCAGCATGATCTCCTCGCTTTCCACCGATTCAGCGATAGTGATCAAACCCATGATGTGACCGATCTGGTTGATGGCGTCCACCATGGCGTGATCCACCGGGTCGCGCACGATATCCTGCACGAAGTTACCTGCAATCTTCAGGTAGTCCACCGGCAGGCTCTTGAGATAACCGAAGGAACTTAACCCGCTGCCGAAATCGTCGAGGGCGAACTTACAGCCCATTTCCTTAAGTGTTTCGATAAACGTCTTGGCACGCGCCAGATTGGCGATGGCGGCGGTTTCGGTGATCTCGAAGCAGATACGCTGCGGATCGATGTGGTAGTACTCAAACAGGCCGGTGACGAAATCGAGGAAATTGTCATCACACAGTGACTGACCCGACAGATTAATGGAAAACATCGGCGCCATGGCCTCGTCGGCGCTGTGCGCGTGGCTGGAGAATGCATGCATGCTGGCAAACACACTGGAAATAATCCGGCGGTCGATGGTGGGCATGAGATGGTAGCGTTCGGCCGCCGGGATGAATGCCGTCGGCAGTATCACATCATTGCCGTTATCATTCATCCGCACCAGTATTTCATAGAAGCCCCGCGCCGGATGTCCGCGTTCGCTCAACGGCACGATCACCTGTGAATAGATGCGAAACTTGTCATTCTCCAGACCGCGGTTCAGGCGGTTAACCCACTGCATCTCGCCGTGCCGCTGCGCCAGGGCAGCGTCGTCCGCCTGGTAAATATGGATGCAGTTGCGCCCGCGGTCCTTGGCGACGTAACAGGCGGAATCCGCCGCGCTCATCACATCCGTCAGACTGCCGCTGTCCGCGCTGATCGGAACCAGGCCGATGCTGGCGCCAATATCGAAGGCGTGATCCTGCCAGACGAAGCGGAAGGATTTAACACAGCGCCGCAAGACCTCCGCCACCTGCCCGGCCATCTCGATCGAGCA
Source organism: Gammaproteobacteria bacterium (assembly GCA_043740595.1). Lineage (GTDB taxonomy): Bacteria > Pseudomonadota > Gammaproteobacteria > Acidiferrobacterales > UBA6901 > JANNJF01. The sequence goes on along the minus strand of JAYUBZ010000212.1, from coordinate 3,984 downwards.
ACTATCCAGTATCACGCCGAACTCGTCACCACCGAGGCGTGCCAGCACATCGCTCTGACGGATCTCATTCTGTAACCGCTGCGACAACTGCTTGAGCAATTCATCGCCGGCCACATGCCCACAGGTATCATTCACGATCTTGAACTGGTCAAGGTCGAAGTAGCAAATCGCATGTTGTTTACCTTCAGAGCGGGCGCTATCCAGTACTTGATGCAGGCGTGCCTCGAACTCGCGCCGGTTGATCAGACCTGTAAGCGGATCATGGCTGGCGAGATAGGCCATGCGGCGTGCCATATGCTGCATCTCGGTCATGTCGTGGAAGACGACAGCAGCACCGATAATACGTCCGTCACGATCACGGATGGGTGCCGCTGAGTCCTGAATCGCGAAGCGGTAACCGTCTTTGCGTACCAGCAGGTGGTGACTGTCGTGGCGGATGATGTTGCCGTCGCGCAGGCATAAATGCAACGGATAGTCGCGCGGCCGTCCCGTTACCTCATCCACGGTTTTAAATACATCCTTCAACCACAATCCTTCTGCGGCCCGGCCGTCCCATCCGGTAAACTGCTCGGCCACAGGATTTAAGTAGACGATCTTGCCAAGCGCGTCTGTGGTGATCACGCCATCGCCGATGGATTCGAGTGTGACCTGTGCGCGCACCTTCTCCAGGTATAGCGCATCTTCCGCCTGTTTTTTCCCCACTTCCTGCGAGCGCTCCAGCGCTTCCACCATGGCGTTAATGCCGCGCTCCAGCGTTCCCAGTTCCGCCCCCGATTCCTCGACGACACGTTGCGCCAGGCCACCGGCCTTGATCTTACGCACCAGGCTGGTCATGGCCAGGATAGGCCGGGTCACGCTCTTGCCCATACGCAGGGCGATTAACGTGGTGATCAGCAGCCCGACTAGCATGATCAGCAGGCTCTCCACCAGGATCTGGTTGCGACGCGCGATGGTCGACGCACCCGACAGTTCCACCGATATCGCGCCAATTTGTTTGGGTAAACTGACCCCTTCGGGCATGGTTTGATCGACCGCGACGACCTCGTGGAAATCGTCGACCGGCACTTCACTCTGAATTATCGGCGCCTGAAACACATATACCGGTGACGAATCTGAAAATAGTTTCTTACTTTCTTCTTTACGCCGTTTGCTGGTCGCCTGCGCCAGAATAGAGTCCTGCATGTCGTAGATGGTAACACTCAGCACGTCGTGCTCACTTAGCGTGGTGCGTGCCAAGCGGCTGAGGAATTCGCGGTTACCGGAGAACACACCATACTCACACGCCGGCGCCATCTGATGCGCAATGGCCTTGCCCCTTTCCTGCAAGGCACGATCCAGGTCGTCCAGCCGCGTCTGCACGAAGTGGAAGGACAACAGCGTGACTATCAGCACCAGTGGGGCAAGCGCAATAAACAGTACCCGGGTTTGTATGCCCCATTCTTTCATAGCCTACCTCTCCTGCGTCTCTTCGATTTTCGACTGCAATTCCGTTACAGCGGCGATCGTAAGGCCCAGGGATTGGGCTACCTGTCGATTAACTTCCACCGTGAAATATTTCGGATAACGAGACATCGGCATGCTCACGCCGCCTTTGTCGCCCAACCCTGCCAGATGCTCACCGACCTGCCGGCCTATCTGTTGCGGTGTCGAGTATACGGCGGCCAGCGCCCCTGCCGAGACATAGGCGTGGGAATAACCAATGAGTGGCTTGCGCTGCCGGTATGTCTCAAGAAGAATGTTTTGTGTGGTGTGCTGGTTGTAGACCAACGGATCCGGTAGCGCCAGCAAAACATCGCTGTCGTCGAGCACCTGCGTGAAGGCACCGAATAACTCATTCTCACGACTTACGCTGACTGCATGCAGATCCCACTTTTCGCTATCGGCCACGGACTTCAGTTGTCTCGCGCTTTCACGCGATAGCGGGCCATAAACGACCCCCAGGCTGCGGCTCTGCGGCAGGGTCAGGCGTATAAGCCGCAGCTGGCGTTGGAACGGCTGATCAATGTAGACGGCAGTGATCTGCCGTCGGGGTACCGTTGACGTTTGTTCATATTCACGTACAAGGGCCTCGCTCGTCGTCCTTGGTATCAGGATCATGCAAAGCGGCGTATCCGACGCCTCTTGCAATATCGTTTGCGCCGCTTCCATCCCGACGGTGATGATCAGATCCGGTCGCTGAGCCTGGCTTAAGGCGCCGGTACGTTTTGTATAGTCGACTACCGGCACTGTCTGTAACACTATCCTGCTGTTCTCGTGCATACCTACCCGCATGCCTTCAACCACCTGCTGATAGACGTCGGTCTGATGACTAAGTAGAACGAGTACCGTGTAGCGTGACGCCGGTTTGATATCAGCAGCGTACACCAGATTCCACGGGCTCAGCAGCAATACCAGCCAGAAACATGCACGCGCCCACGCGCGCAGCTTCCGGGCAGTCGCGCGGTGGTTCCTTGCCTGTACGCTTGATGTTTCTTTCATTCTCTTCCTAACTCATCCCTGATGCATAAACTGCCATCTCCGTCCACCGGCTATTTGAAATTCATGCTAAACGAGACATACATTCGTCTGGCGAACTGGTTCTGCAACGTCGCTGTGGGTGGATAATATTCGTCATATCGACCGAGTGCGCTCTGCACCACCAGGGCGACATCGCCATTCACCTGGCCGAGCCGGTACGCGCGTGCCAGACGCAGATCCAATCGGCGCACCGGCTTCAACGGCTTGCTGTCGAGGAACGACATCGGGCCAACGTAGTAATAGGCAAGACTGGCCTGATACCGGTCGGACAGGTTATGGATCAATAACAGGCTGCCGCTGTCCTCCGGTGCACTGTTGGAATACTTCTGATCCAGGTTGCTGCTTTTGATGTGCATGTGCGCATAGCCGAGAATAAACCGGTCCTTGAAATTCGGCCGATAGGTGACCTGCGCCTCGATACCATCCACCCTGGCGTCGTCCCCATTTCTGAAATCCTTCACGGACGAATCCAGGTCTGGATACGGCCGTGTGTAGGTGCCGATAAGCCTGTTCAACTTGTCCTGATAGGTCCTTAAGTCCAACGTCAGATTGCCCATGACACGGGCGAAATATCCGATTTCCCGCGATACTATCGTTTCTGGCGCCAACCCACCGCTGCTCAACACGATTTGATCGAACACGCTGCACGAGGCATTGACGCAATAACGTAGATTTCCCTGCTCCTCCACCAGCACTGGGTTACGTGTGGCGCGACTGACGCTGGCGCGCAGGGTCTGGCGCGGCGTCAGCTGATAATTCAGCGCGATGCGTGGCGATAGTTCGCCGCCAACGAGCTGATCGTGTTCCCACATGGCGCCGGCATTGAATGCCAATTCCTGTGTCGTGCGCCATTCCATATTGAAAAATACACGCTGTGCGCGGTTTTCCTGGGGGCCGCTGGTGCCGAGAAAACCCGGCGACACCACCTTGTCCACACTCCAGCCCGCCCCCCAGACGCCGCGCAGGTCGCGACTGAGGCCGAAGGCGTTTTGCAGTTCCAGATTGTAACGTTCGCTGGTCGTATCGTAGTTGATGGGAACTTGGATGGAGAACGGTGGCACGGGAATCGCGACAGGCGCAGTGGTAAATTGCTCGTCCGCCTGGTGATAGTTGTGATAGAACTGCAGCGAGAGATTGTTGCCCTGACCGAGATCGCGTTGCCAGCGTATCTGCTCGTAACGGCTGATGACCTGCTGATCCCGCGGCCCGTCACCGGTGCTGCCGAAGTAGCCCTTTTCGTTCACCCCGCCGCTGTAGCCGAACTGCGCCTCGATGCCATCGCTGCCACTCAATGGATAACTCAGGGCGGTCGTGAGGAAGCGGTGTTGCTGCCGGTCATAGCGCAAACGGAATCCATCGTCCTGCTTCTGTCCGACAGTCAGGTGATAGTCCAGTTTACCGATGCGATCACCGGTACGCACCACCGCGTCGCGTATCGACTGGGTACCGGCAGTGAACTTCGCATCG
>JAYUBZ010000211.1:0-2914 GCA_043740595.1 Gammaproteobacteria bacterium | reverse complement strand
CTGGAGAGCTTGATCACAGTGGCGGTTCTCTTTTTCGTCGTGTCCATATTGTCCATCATCCGTAGGGGTTGGGGAAATAGGTACCTAGATAGTTCAACGAGATAAGCGCCCTCGCCCAGGCACATCCCTGCAAACACTTCACTAACGCCGCTAACTGCTATGTAATGTAGGGATACACCCCCAACACCCGGACCCGAGCAGACACAACGTGCCATGCCAATATACGGAGCTTTTTCCTGAATGCCAAGCCGCGAAAACCGCTCGCCGCAGACCTACGATGCCTGGTATGCCACGGCGCGCGGGGCGTGGATGGCCGAGGTGGAGGCGGAGGCCCTGCTGCGCCAGGGTTCGATCACCCAGTACACGCGTGTGCTGGATGTCGGTTGTGGCAGCGGTTGGTTTTCCCGGCGGTTCAGCGCCGCCGGGGCGCAGGTGGTGGGGGTCGATCGGGATCACACCATGCTGGTCTATGCACGCGCGGCGGACGCCGCCATCGCCTGGGTGCAGGCCGACATGGGCCAACTGCCGTTTCCGGACCAGCATTTCGACGTGGTCAGTGCGGTGACGTCATTCTGTTTTGTCTCGGACGAGGTCGCGGCGCTGAAGGAAATGCTGCGCACGGCACGCCACACGGTGGTGCTGGGACTGCTGCACAAGCGCAGTCTATTGCACGCGCGCAAACAGGGCCGCGGTGCCTACGCCGGCGCCCACTGGCACACCCGGAGGGAAGTCGCGTCGCTGCTGCAGGGTCGCAAAGAGATCGCATCGTACACACTTGAAACCCGGCTGTTCTGGCCCGGCGGCCCGCGCCTCGGTCGTTGGTTGGAGACAGTGCCTGGGCTTGCCCGCTGCTTTGGTGGCTTCCTGTTGGTGACGATCTGCCTGGCGGAGACTAGTGTAGTACTTCGCCATTAATGAAACACAAGAATTGCCTCAGCGCACCCCACCATTTCCCCTTTCCCAGCGGGGGTCGGGTTGACGGAATAACCCCGCCGCCGGCGTAAGGTGGGCATCGCCCACCAGACGCGGCATCGGTTGTCGCGCACGGTGGGCAATGCCCACCCTACAACCCTGGGTGTTGGGCAAAAGCGAAGTTTGATGGCAAACATAAGGTCCAGAAAGCGCGAAGCACTACACTAGATGACCTTCGAATAGCGTCCGTCTTGTTTCGTTTGCAGATAACGATCGAACACCATGCAGATATTGCGGATGAGCAACTTGCCCGCCGGGTGTACACGGAGAAATGTGGCGCCCACTTCGAGCAGTCCATCCGCCTGCATGGCGCTAAGCCCGGCGAGCTCGGGGGCGAAGTAAGCGCGGAAGACGATGTCGAAGTCCTGCTCGATGGCCGCCATGTCCAATTCAAAATGGCAAATGAGCCGGGTGATGACCGCGCGACGCAGTAAATCATCGGCCTCCAATTGCACACCGCGCAGGATGGGCAGGTGGCCCGCGTCCAGGGCGGCGTAATAGTCGTCGAGGGTGCGTTGGTTCTGGCTGTAGGAATCGCCCACCCGACCGATGGACGTGACGCCCATCGCCACCATGTCGCAATCCGCATGGGTCGAGTAGCCTTGAAAATTGCGGTACAGCGTTCCTTCACGCTGGGCCACGGCGAGTTCGTCGTCGGGGCGCGCGAAGTGGTCCATGCCGATGTACACATAACCGGCCTCGGTCAGGCGGTTGATGGTCAGCTGCAGGATATCCAGCTTCTCCAAAGCACTCGGTAGCTGCGCGTCATCGATCTGTTTCTGCGTCTTGAACAGATCCGGCAGGTGCGCGTAATTGAATACCGAAAGCCGGTCGGGGCCGGCGGCGATGACCTTGTCGAGGGTACGGCCGAAGCTCGCCACACTTTGCAGTGGCAGGCCGTAGATCAGATCCAGATTGATGGAACGGAAACCCACCTTGCGCGCCGCCTCCAGCACCGCGAAGGTCTGCGCCTCCGTCTGCAAGCGGTTCACTGCCTTCTGCACCGCCGGATCGAAATCCTGCACCCCCAGGCTCAGGCGGTTGAAGCCCAGTTCGCGCAGCAGGCCGATGGTGGCAGCGTCCGCCTCCCGCGGGTCCACCTCGATGGAATATTCCCCTTGGTCATCATCCCGCAGATTGAAATGCGTGCGTGTCGTGCGCATCAATGCGCGCATTTCATCGTGGCTGATGAAAGTAGGCGTGCCACCGCCCCAATGCAGCTGGTCCACGGGACGGGCGCGATCGAACAGCGCGCCCTGCAGCGCGATCTCGCGGAACAAATGTTCCAGGTAGGGCGCGGCGCGCTTACGGTTCTTGGTGACGATCTTGTTGCAGGCGCAGTAGAAACACACCGTATCGCAGAACGGCAGATGGAAATACAGCGACAACGGACGACGCCCGTTCTCTCCGGGCCTGATCTCATTGCTGCGCTTGGCCCAGGTGCGATATTCCGCCTCGCCGAAACCCGGGTGAAACTGCAGCGCCGTCGGATAGGAGGTGTAGCGCGGTCCGGCCTTGTCGTAGCGGCGGATGAGATCGGCATCAAAACTCAGGGCATGGTTCATGGTATGAAAATCCGGAATAATGTAGTTCGTTAGCGCGCGAGCCGCGCATGGTGCGAAAAAATAGCATGCGGGTCAATCTAATAAGGGAACCTCTAAAAATCGGGTTTTTATGTAGGGTGGGCGATGCCCACCCTACATCACTGGGGAGAGGTGGCTTGTTAAGAGATTCCCTAAGCTTCCATCGGACAAGAATAATGGTTGCATAGGGTCTTTTGCTTGATGTAGATCAAACACCTCCCTTGAATCGGCGACTAACATACCGGAAATCCCCGAAAAACGCGCCCACACGCCCGAGCATGTCGCCCTCTATCCAACCCCTGCTGCTCGCCCTGCGCCTGATTCCGGATGCCTTGCCTACGCAGGTCCTGGCACGCCTG
>JAYUBZ010000210.1:0-7376 GCA_043740595.1 Gammaproteobacteria bacterium | reverse complement strand
GGCCTGCTATAACCCAGGGGCGACGCCGGATGGGCGGGTCGACTAACCCGTTTCCACGCCGGCTTGACCCCAGCACATGGTCAGGTCAGCGCCACCAGCTATTCCGTCGTGTGCACACGGTGAAACTCCGTATTCCGGCATGCCGGGCAAAGTGGAACATGCGCGGCAGTGTCCATTGTTATTCTTTTTTTGCACGCGCTGCATTCGAGCACACCACTATAGGTGACTTCACCACTGTGATAAACCTGACTCTCAGCATTGACGTCCGCCTGGGCCAGCCACTCACCGACTGCCGTGGCGGCGGAAGTGATGTAGTTACTGCCGCGGCTACGCCAGGCGGCAAACAGGTCGGCGGTTTTCGCCGAATAGCCCTCCCAACCCGGGCCCATGTGAGAGGCCAGGTTGGCCATATCTTTTTTCGTAGTAGCGGCAACCTTACTGACAGTGTCCGTCGCATACACGCCTGCCGTGTGGATTTTTTCCAATGCCGTGTCGAAGGCATGCTTGATATGTCCGGCATCCATACTTTCGCGCAAACCGGCCAGCAGCGTTGAGAGTTCAGCGCGGAATTTTTCGTAAGCCGCGAGTTCTTCCTTTTGCTGTTTCGGCGACGGCAAAACGCGGTTGATCTGTCGCTCGGCCTCGATCCAATCCTGGACCGGGTCACCCCCATTGAAACCGCGATGCGCCGCGATATAGTAGGCCGCCTCCGCGATCATGTGCTGGCGATCCTGACGGGCGATGGACAGCATTTGTCCGCTGCTGGCGTACACATCCGTCGCCTTCTTTCCCGTCGGGGTCTTGCTTTCTGCTGTGACATTTGACCGGGGTTTCTTCAGCGCCATAACCACCTCCATGAGCGTTACACCAGTGTGATATCCCTATAGGTTATTTTTTAATTATCGTTACTATTATGAACAACACAAAACTACGTATCTTTGATACACGTCAATTATGCGCGCACCATTCTTCAACGGCAAGGCAGTCGCATTATCCAGGAACACACCTCCGGCCGATGGCGCCACGAACAGGCATCGGCGGACGCAGAAATTTTAGACCACGGGAACAATGGTAGTGCCGGTGAGCCCAGGGTAGGCCGGCACGAGGCGTGGCGCCGTGTCATATAATGATATACTAAACCGATATCACCCTTTGCCGTCGGTGCGGACGCTGCTCGACGATACCAACGCCGAGGTCAGAGAAACCGCCAGAGACAGTCTGGCGGTGTTGGAGGAGGCAAACAAAGATTGAGGCAGTGGAAAATATATTGCCCGGGCAACGCACGGCAACCCGAGCACATGGATACAGGGTCGAATCAAACCTTGTACTGCTTGATCAACTCCTGCAGGTGCTTGGCCAGTCGCGCCAACTCCCGGCTCTCGACCACGGTCTTCTGCGCGCCATCGGCCGTGGTCGTCGCGGCCTGGCTGATGTTGTTGACGTTGTTGTCGATCTCATGCGAAACCGCGCTCTGTTCATGCGCCGCGCTGGCGATCTGGGTATTCATCTGATTGATGGTCGCCACCGCCCGCGTGATACGTTCGAGTGCTGCCCCCGCCTTGGCGGCCTGCGCAGCACCTTCCTCGGCGCGAATCTTACCGGCCTCCATGACACGCACGGAATCGATCGCACCAGACTGCAGGATCTCGATCATCTTCTGGATCTCGGCCGTCGACTGCTGGGTGCGGCTGGCCAACGTTCTTACCTCGTCAGCCACCACGGCAAAACCACGGCCTTGTTCGCCCGCGCGCGCCGCCTCGATGGCGGCATTGAGCGCGAGCAGGTTGGTTTGCTCGGCAATCGAACGGATCACGTCCAGCACTTTGCCGATCTGTTCACTGTCCGCCTTGAGTTTCTTGATCACCTCGTTGGCACTGCCTACCTCAGTAGAAAGTGAGTTGATCGCCTGAATGGTATTCTGAACTATTTTTGTTCCCTGCTGCGCCTCGGTCTCGGCATGGTGCGCTGCCTCCGCCGCCGACGCAGCGTTACGCGCCACCTCAGCCGCGGTAGCCGTCATCTCGTTCATGGCGGTGGCGACCTGATCGGTCTCTGAATGCTGGCGCGTGACATTGGCGGTGCTGCGATTACTGATCTCGAGCACATTCGCCGAAGCGAGCGCCAGGTGCTCCGCATCCTCCGCCACCTGCCGCATTGTGGCATGTATCTTGTCGAGAAACTTGTTGAAGTGGCACCCCAAGCGGTCAATACCGTCATTCGTACCGCGGACATCCACCCGCTGGCGAAGATCGCCATCGCCCTCGGAGATATTTTTGAATCGTGCGTTTAGATCCAGCAACCGCTTGCGGATCATCAACACGAATAACATATAAACCAGGACGATCACCGCGATCGTTCCCGCCAGCATGATAACGCTCACCATGTTAGTCAGGCTATCCATGGTCGTGTCGATGGGCTCGATTACCTTGGCCGCCTGCGCGGAACTGTCGCTTGCGCTCTGCGATAACTGGATGATGCTTTTTATCTTCGCATCCAGCTTCTGCGTGGCCGCTGTGAACTCCATGTTGATCACTAGCAGCGCAATCACCAGGGCTATTCCCATCACCAGGCCCAGCACCGTGACAAATCGTGCCGCCAGTGTCTGACGTCCGAATAGACTCAGGTTGTTCTTTAAGCGTCCATCCGTTTCAACATCTGCCATAATCTCTCCTGGGGTCGCCCACTTTTTGGAACTCAACCCCGAAATATGCAAGTTTTGAACCAGACTGTCGACGCCTGACACAGGCTTAAGCAAACAATGCACCCGATGCCGACAAGTTATTGTATATACTAGTTTTTTAAACAACATGGAGAGGCCCGAGTGGGCACACACGCGGTTGAATGAAGTGCACACCCCCTCCAGGGCGTCAATTTTCCGTGCGGCCATGCAGCGACAGGCCTGATTCCCCGCCGGCAAGTTTTTGCCAATCACCTCGCGGACAAACGCGGCGCGCACGTGGCCTGCGACAGCGCCGTTTTTTCAGGACATGCTATATTCATACTAATCGCTGCGTTAACCAGTAGGCCGGCAGCCGCCTCCCGTCCACACTCGCCATGACCTCGAAAGTAACCATCCAGTCTACACAGCAGGAATTTCCGGTCGAAAGCGGCGAGACGCTGCTGGAGGCGGCATTGCGCGCCGGTTTGTCGCTCAACTACCATTGCGCGAGCGGTACCTGCGGGTACTGCCTCGCTCAGATCATCCGCGGTCAACCCAACAAATCGCAATCCCATGACTACGCCATCCGCGACATGGATCGGCAACGTGGCGTGATATTGCTCTGCCGCACCACGACAGATTCTGACCTCGTCATCGAAACGGAACAAACCACCAATCCGGCGTGCATACCCGCTCAGACCATCGCCACCACGGTGGACAGAATCGAGTACGCCGCCAAGGACGTGATGGTTCTGCATCTTCGAACGCCCCGTAGCCAGACGCTGCAATTCCTGGCCGGGCAGCACGTAACACTGAGCATCGACGGGATCGGCCCGCGCAACAAATCCATCGCGAGCTGTCCGTGCAACGGCATGAATATCCAATTCCATATCCGGCATGTGGCGGATGATGAATTCGCCGACTACGTCTTCACCCAATTAAAATTGAAACAACGGGTGCTGATCAGCGGGCCCCATGGGCATTTCACCCTCGATGCGAAATCCCAACGTCCTGCACTTTTTCTTGCCTACGAAACCGGATTCGCCACCACCAAGAGCCTGATAGAGCATGCAATCTCCCTGGAGATGCTGCAACCCATGCATCTGTACTGGGCAACACGCCAGCACGGCCAACACTACCTGGAAAACCAATGCCGAGCCTGGCAGGATGCGCTGGACAACTTCCGCTACTCAGAGATCGCCAACGACCCGGGGTCGGGCATCGATCAGCCCGGAGACAGCGAGACATGCAGCAGGGTTACTGCGCGGCAAGAATTGCAGGATTATCTCATCAACACGGCGATCAGCGTTGTGCGCGACTATCCGGATCTGAGCGGGCACGATGTTTACATCAGCGGGCCTGTGCACGCCATGACCCGTGCGCACAGCCTGTTATTGGAACACCATCTCCCCGAAGACCGGTTGTTCATCGACTCCCTGGAACGTTTCTGAGCATTACGGGATAACCGCTCAATCCGCGACGATGAGACTCAACCTGTCACGGGACAGGCCACGCCAGTGCCACCCAGCCCGCAATAACCCCGGGGATTTTTTGCCAGGTACTGCTGGTGGTAATCTTCGGCGTAGTAGAACTTTGGCGCGTCCACGATCTCCGTGGTGATCTCGTCCATCCCAGCGGCGTGCAACGCCTGTTGGTAGGCCGCGCGCGCAGCCAGCGCCTGCAGCTTCTGCTCAGCATCATACGTATAAATGCCGGAGCGATACTGCGTGCCCCTATCGTTTCCCTGACGCATGCCCTGGGTCGGGTTGTGCGATTCCCAGAACACCTTCAGCAGCGTCGCATACACCACAACGGCGGGATCGTAGACCACCTGTACCACTTCGTTGTGCCCGGTCAGTCCGGAACACACCTCTTCGTAGGTTGGATTTGGCGTGCGTCCACCGGCATAACCCACAGCGGTCGCATAGACACCCTCGGTCTGCCAGAATATGCGTTCCGCGCCCCAAAAACACCCGAGACCGAACAGCGCCAGACGCAGTCCCGGTGGAAAAGGCGCGATCATGCGATGACCATGCACCGCGTGATGCTCCGTCACCGTCAGCGCCTGGTCGCGGCCGGGCAACGACTCGGCGGCAGTGGGTAGTTCGAGTTTTTTTCCATAATGCTGCATAACGAACGATCCTGTGTGATGCGAAAAGAGTGATGCAAAAGGATAAAGGCCTGTCACCGCCGCACGCCGCATGCGCCGGGCGGCCCTCACTGGGCGTAGCGGTTAAGCGGTATCCTCATCCAGCCAGCTGATTAAATAGTAAAGACGGAAACCCTCGGACGAGCGTGCCGGACCCAGCACCTTGGCGGGATAGCGTTGATGCCCGGGGTCCGCGCCGGCGATGGCCGCCGCCTCGGACGCAACCACCTCCACACAGTTTTCCGAAAACCGGCCGCGCTGCCGGCGCGGGGCATACACCAAGGCGTAACACTCATCGACGATGCGGGTGGCTGAATCGATGTAGATGCCTTTCATGCGCCCCCCTCTCACTGATTAATTTCTACGCGGGCGATTATCCCACTCCCCCCGGTCGTCCACAACCTGCACGGGCCTGCAGAAACTCGCACCCGCCTCGGCTAAAGCGGTGGCTGGCCGCCGCACTCCTTACGGGCGGCATCAAACTCCGCCATTTTCTGCGCCAGGCTCGGCCAACGACACGTCTGCAACACCCGCACGAACTGATGTTGGGCGCCGGCCGCGACAAACTCGCGGCGCGCTGTATCGCCGCGTATGCCGTAGTACGGCAGCATGGTGTAAAACGCCTCGTCCATGGCGGACGCGACGGGATCGAGTACATCCTCGCGCCGGGTGTAATACGCATCCTCACCTTCCGCACAGGCACGGCCGAAGACATTGAACTGCCGACAGGCCATGGGACGCAGGGGATGAACCGAACACACGCCCTCCACCAGAAATGGACAAGGGCTGCCGCTAGCGTGCGCGGCGAGCTGCGCGCGCAACGTAGCGCGCAGCGGCTCGGCTACCTGTTCGGACGCGTACCAGGCGAGGCCGGCCAGCTCCATTGGATAAACCGGTATGGTGCTATGACTGCGGCAGCAGGCGGAGCAACCCTTGGCGCAGGCCAGCTGTCGGCCGCGCGCCTGCTGCTGCGCGATGGCCTGCGCCAGCCCCAGATCCGCGATGTGGTAGGCCTGCAGCAACAGTGTGAGCCAGGGAAATTTGGCCTGCGCCTCGGGAAAGGATAGCGCGTCAGGCCCGCTGCCCATGGAGTCACTGGAAGGGCTCATGCCTATCGCGTCGACCGATGGGCGCTGCGATAAGAGTAACGATAACTCCAACGCGAGGCGCGCAGTTGAAACGGCGTACTTTGATGTCGACGTTGATGTTTCATCTATAGCCAATCCGTCAGCATGACGCCAATACCGAGGCGCTGGTTCGAGTGATTGTAGTCGATTAGACTTTCCCCATAACCGTTGAAGTACTGCACATACCCCCGCAGCTTGCCCTGCAGTGGAACACTCCAGTCGACCTGCAACGCCCCGCGATGCGCAGACTGGAAATTGCTCCGCCACATCACGGCCAGCGTACGGTGACCGAAGAGATACAGCGCGGTGAGTTCGCCGTGACCGAGATAGTTTTGTATGTCCGGATTGTCGTCACCCCTGGAGTCCTGCGGGTTAGACTTGGGACTCTCCGGCAGGCGGTACCAGGGCTTGAAGACCAGATAGAGATTTTTGTGCTCAAAGGTGAACTGGGCGTAGAGGCGATTCCAGCTGCGGGACTCCGGCAGACTGCGTCCGTTGGACTGGTGATTGATGCCGAATGTGGTCACGCGTTGGGTAAAGCCCAGGAGCTGCCGCGCATGGGTGAAGGTCAGCATGATCTCCGGCTCGTAATTGGTTTCGCGGAACGGCGAAGAAATGCGTTGGTTATAAACCTGCCAGAAGGATAACTGGGTATAGCCGAGGGCCAGCCTGCCGCCGCTACCGAACAAATTATCGGACAAAGGCAGTTTAAAGCTCAACTGATATTTGACCTCCGCCTTATCCAGGGTACCGGAGGCATCCGTTAGCCGGTTATTGTAGGTGAAGGGCAAGAGATAATTGGGTTTGTGCGGGGTAATCACGAAGCGGTTCGCCTCGGTTTGTTCCTCGAGGGTCATGCGTCGGTCGAGGGCGTTCGCGGCCGGTGCTGGTGTCGATGACAGTGTCGGTGTGGTCGTCGCGGCTGGATCGTCGGCCACCTTGCCCGAGTTGGTCTGTGCCTGGCTGGCGCCGGCGGCGGCCAGCCATAACACCACTATTGGTATTATGCGCAGCACTACGTGACTGCCCCGGTGTTGGGTCTGCGTGGATAGCACCGTTGTCTTTATTCTCCTCACGCGTGAGCATGCCTCTGCACCAGCGTGACAGTCTATCATTGCCCCAGGCCGGCACAAAATCACCGTGCCGATACAACCCACCCACGCCACACGGTCATCCTGCGCAGGGCACATCCATTGATCGTATCCGGCCCATGGATTACTGTGGAAACCGATCCAGACCGTAGGGAGTTGTCCGCCATGGCACGCGTTACGATATACAGCGAATATATATGCGATAAATATGCACACTGAAATCCATCGGATGAACACGCGCACTCACCGCCGTGACACCCGCTCCACCCACAACACGCAGACACACTCACTGACCCCCTTTGAGATTTTCTCCCAGCATGTTGCAAAACAGCGCTCCCTGCTCACGCGCA
>JAYUBZ010000209.1:0-7285 GCA_043740595.1 Gammaproteobacteria bacterium | reverse complement strand
CCTCCGCCACCGGCGTGGGTATTATGAACCCTCGCCGTTACTGGCAGCTGAGCGGTGGACTCGGTGTGATTGCGCTACTCATCGCGGCACTCCTGTTCCTGCGCCGGCAGCGCAAACCGGAACCCCTGGGCCCGCAAGTCGTACAACCCAGTGTCACTGTTACACCGCCGCCAACCCGCGCGAAGGAAAACGCAACGTTGATGCAGAGCCGTCAGTCCTTGCGCGACGCCTGCGCCAAGTCCGATGCGCCAGCAGCAGCGCGTGCGTTGTTGGATTGGGCCGCCGTCACCTGGCCGGACGAACCGCCGCGCAGCCTGAGCGCACTGGCGGCACGCGTGGGGCAGGGGGCGGGCGTCATACGCGAGTTGGAGGCCGCGCTGTATGGCGCGAAAGATCAGGCCTGGGTCGGGCTCGCGTTATGGAAGGCCTGCGCCGATGGCCTGTTGAGTCCCGCTAAGCGCGTCGCTGCCGCGCAACCCACGGATGACGCGCCGCCGCTTTATCCTGACTGGCGCAAGCACGCCGGGTGAGTATCGCCAGGATCACAGCGAGTCGCCGACTGAACATCTCTCATCTCCATTACTGTCATCCCTCACTGTTATTGCCACGGCCGCGAAAAGCGCGGCCTCGCAATGACAACAAGGTAATGACACCAAGGCTGTGACGACAGTGCAAAAACAACCCTGCACGGTATTGCCTATAACTTAAGGGAACCTCTAAAAATCGGATTTTTATGTAGGTTGGGTTATACCCAGAGGGCACGCGTACCCAGCGGGCACGCGTACCCAGCGGGCACACGAGCGCAGCGTATCCCCCTTGAGGGTGTGCAGTGCAGTAGACACGGACTGGTTTCGCAGACTGAGCAATGGGCGCGCACCCCGATCAACATGCTGGACGTCTGACGCAGGCGCCCAGCCTACGTCTTCCGCGAGGACCACCCAGCGAACAGCATGCCGCACCCGGCCAACGCCCACACCACCACCGCGCCGGACGGCAGATCGAAGATTGCAGACAATGTCAGGCCGATGGCATAACCCAGCACGCCCACGCTGTAGCCGATGACGAGTTGCCGGCGCGGCCCATGCAAGCGGCTGGCGAGGGCCGGTATGATCAGGCTGGCAAAAACCAAATACACGCCCACCAGTTGCACCGACGCGGTGACCGCCACCGCGAACATGGCGTAAAAGCCCATGCGCCCGAGGCGTGCGCGTGCGCCGAACCACAACGCCAGGAGCACCGCGCTGAGCAGCGCCACCGGCAGCAGCTGTGCATAGCTCACCCACAGGATCTGGCCGACCAGCAAATCCTTAAGATGTTCCCCGCCGTGGGGATTGTTGGCCAGCAGCAGGATGCCGGCACACGCCGCCAGCACGAACAGCACGCCGATGAGCGCTTCCTGTATATCCGGCCAGCGTTTCTCGGTGTAGGTGAGCAGCGCAGCACCCAACAGGGCAGCCGTTACCGCGGCGATCTGCACCGCGACGCCCTGGGGTTCCCAGCCCAGGGCGTCGGCGCCGATCACGCCGAGGCCGGCGATCTGCGCGATGGCGAGATCGATAAACACGATGCCGCGGGCCAGCACCTGCCGTCCCATGGGTACGTGCGTGGCGAGCACCAGCAGGCCGGCGAGGAACGCCGGTCCAAGGATGCTGAGGTCGAGGGCGTCCAGGTTCATTTCAGTGCCTGCAGCAGTCGCGCAATGGTGTCGTCATACAGCCCGAAGAGGTCCTTGGCCTTGTCCGAGCCGCCCACGGTGAACGGCAGCATGACGGCGGGAATCTTGGCGCGAGCCGCGAGCCACTGGGAGGCGCGGTCGTCTTCGTAAGCGGAACGGATGACCATGCGCGCGGGATCGCGCTTGAGTTGCGCCAGCACTTCTTCAAGATGGGCGGCGGTGGGTTCAACGCCAGGCTTGGGTTCGAGTTCGGTAATTTCGCGCAAGCCCAGCCAGTGGTTGAGGTAAACCCAGCTACGGTGATGGGCCACGATGGCTACGCCCTTAAGCGGTGCCGCTTGCTTGTCCCAGCGCTGTATCGCCGCGTTCCAGCGCTGGGTGAAGTTCGCGTAACGCGTCCCATAGTAGGCCGCATTCGCCGGATCGATTTCGCCCAGACGCTGGGCGAGGGCCGTGGCGACGCGGGCGATGTTGCGCGGATCGGTCTGGATGTGCGGGTTGCCGCCGGCATGCACGTCACCGGCGGCGCGGTCGAGCCGGGTCGGCACCTCCAACCGCTGCACGTAGTTGGCTGCCTCGAAGTAGCCGGGTTTGTCCGGCTGCACCGCACTGTTGCCCGACTGGCGCAGCACGATCGGCAACCAGCCGATCTCAAGTTCGGCACCGGTGCACACGACGAGCTGCGCGCGTCGCGCCCGCGCCAGCAGACTGGGCTTGGCCTGGATGCGGTGCGGATCCTGCAAGGCGCTGGTGGCGACGTACACCGATACCTTGTCGCCCCCGAGTTCCTGCACCAGTGCCCCCCATTCCGGTTCGCAGGTGAAGACGTCGAGGGCCGCTGCGTGTTGCGCGAAGCTCAGCGCCGCCAGGGTTAATAATGCACCAAGAAAATTTTTCATGTTGGTAGCTCCTGCTATCAGAATTGGTGGGCGCCGTGGGCGCCGATGCTCATCTGGTACTGCACGAAGGCCTGGTTGTCGGTGATACCCTGGCGCGACTTGTCCTGGGCGAATTGCACACGGATACGGCTGAACTCGCTCGGGTTGAAGTCGAGCATCACGCTCTGTTTCGACGGATTGAAATTCGCCTGCGCGAGATAAAGGCTGTTGGACGCGTAATCGACGCTGCCGTGGGCGAGTTGTTCGGTGCGCAGCCCGATGCGCCAATACGGCAGGAACTGGTAGGTGCCCTGCAAGTACCAACCGGATTGGTTAGCGTCGTAGGCCACGGTGCGGGTGGCGCCGAGCGCACCATTGGCGTCATAGGTGAGATTGCCGTTGTCGCGTCGCTGTATATATTCCGCCTGCAACTTGAAGTTGGTGTAGACCGTGTTGCCGTTGGGTGCGTACTTCCACACGAAATCCGCGATCCACAGGCGCGTGTCGCCGCTGAAGGCATTGAGCGCGGTGTTGCCGGCGAGGTTGCTGTCGGAAAACTGTCGGTTGCGCGGCGCCGTGGCCAGGGCCGAGAGGCCGGCGCGCCAGCTGTGGCTGATGCCAACATCGCCGCCGGTATGCGCAAACACGCTGCTGGCACCGGCGCCGTTCTTGGCGCGATTGGTCGCGGGGTAGGATCGGCCACGCCCGAGTTCCGCACCGAACTCAAGAAACGTGTCGGTCGGCGCCAGCCATTTCACCTGCACGCCATCGTCGCCGCGCTGCGTGCCGAGGAATGCCTGGTAGGCGAGGGGGGCATCGACGAAATCCCAGGTGTGCGCGTGTTGCTCGTTGAGATAGCCGATGCCGGAGAAAAACCGCCCGGCCTTGATGGTGAATCCCTGCGACAAGGCGATCGTCTGGATGAACGCCTCCTCGGTCGACACGCTGTCATCGGGGTGTATCGAGAAGTTCAATCCGCCGTAAAAGTAAGGATCGATGTTGGCATAAACGCCAAGTTCGCTTTCCGTCAGACTGAAGCCGCGACTGCCTGGACCGACCTCGGTACCCGCCGGTAGTGGAAAGCCGGTAATGCGGTAGCCCGCCGGGTCCTGTGACAGGTGGGTATAGAGGCCGGAGAGGATCAGCGAGATCGCAGGATTGAAGCTATTGGCCGCCGCTGCCGGTGCAGCCGACGGCGCGTCGGCCGGTGCAGCCGCTTCAATGCGATCCAGGCGTTGTTCCATATCCCGGATACGTTGCTCCGGACTCACTCCATCGGCGGCACGCGCCGATGGAGTGATGGCGGCGATAATGGCCGCGCACACTAGGTGACGAAACATGAGAGTATTCCTCCGTATTCAAAGTCGAACGCGCCGGCAACAGAGCCCGGCTACTCAAACAGGTGAGTCGAATGTCGAACTTCAGGCGGAGGCGGGAGGCGCGCGCGGGCTATAGAGGAATGGACGGATACGCGATATGACCACCACCGGCGGTGAAGGCGGCAGGTCATCGTGTTGGGCCACCACCGGCACAAGGTTGGTATCGGCCGCCGGGGTCTTGGCGAGGTGATCGGCAAAGAGGTGCAATTGGCACGACAGGTTGTCGGTGGCGTGCAGCGCGTGCTGGAGTTCGTGGATGGCCGCCGCCGTTTCCGCAAACAGCAACATCGCCGCGATCAAAAGCGCTAGGCGGAGGCGGTGTCTGGGTGAGCCGGCAATGGGCATGTCGGGGCGTCGGCGATTGCGCGCGGATTGGTGCATGATAGGCCAGCATACTAAAGCGTCGCTTTGTCCGACGCAACCCGGAATGGAATACACCCCGCCGCCGGTATGGGTCGTTGACGGGCGGACGCCTCCGCGTACCAATACCGACAGTCGGTTGGCACGGGTATTCATGTCCTCAGTTATTAGCGTGGCAGTCCACCCGACGGTGTCGGGATGGACTATGCTCACCAGGGAACCTCTGAACAAGTACTCGCCACCTTGGTAGGGTGCGTCCTGCGCAGCGGAAATTCAGCCTATGGGCGCGACAGCGAAACATGAAAACCGACTTAATCAGAGCATCCCTAGCAGGCCCGCGTGCCCCCTACACACAAGAAACTCCCGTTAGGATATGGACTAAATGTTTTTTAACCGAAAAAAAACCGACAGAAAAAACCGTTCTGACCGGCGGCCTAAAGCACAGCAGTCCGGCACCACCCCCCACGCCATCGAACAATTTATAGTCGAAGAGGTCGAACTTTCGGGCGACGCCCGCCCAGCCACTCTCGGCGGCACGCGGACACACAAAGTCCCACCGGCCTGGCTCGCGCCCGCAAAGGCGGCTGTCGGCTGGACCAGTCTGTGGTTGATGCTGATACTGGCGCCGCTTTTCTCCCGCAATCTCTGGCCGCCGGACGAGACCCATGGCCTGGCGGTGGTCTGGCAGATGTGGGCGCGCGGCGATTTCATCGTGCCGATGTTCAGCGGCGAGTTCGTCTCCCAGCCTTCACCACTGCTGATCTGGTTGATACACCTGGGTTGGTGGGCCTTCGGTGTGAACGATGTGTGGCCGCGCCTGGTGCCGGCGCTGTTCTCCCTCGCCAGCATGTTCCTGTGCGGTTCCCTCGCGCGTTATCTCTGGCCGGGACGCGTGCTGGTCGCACGCTATGTACCGGGTATCCTCCTCGGCGGATTTTTCTGGGCCGGCTATAGCACCCTGGTGGTCAGTGGCATGCCTTTGGTGTTTTTTACCCTGCTGGCCGCCTACGCCCTGGCGTGGACCTGGCGGCAACGGGATATGCGGGTGTGGTTGTTACTCGGCCTCGCCCTGGGCCTCGGCGCCCTCGCGCAAGGAGGTATGATTTATCTCTATGTACTGCCGCTGGCCTTGCTCGCGCCCCTCTGGGCGAACGAAGGTCCACGGCTCAACCGGGGGTTTTGGTACGCAGACGTCTTCAAGGCCAGCCTGATGGGGTTGGTGATTTTTCTCGCCTGGGCGATTCCCTTGGGCATGCGCAGCGGTGTGCGCCACGCCCTGGATGCTTTTTTCGTGCCGTTCACCGCGCAGTCTCTCGGCCTCTTCCCGCTGGACACGCCGTGGTGGTGGTATCTGGCGTGGTTGCCGCTGCTGGGTCTGCCGTGGTTTGTCTGGCCCCTTACCTGGTTGCGCCTGTGGCATATGCGGCGCGCGCGCATGAATGCCGGCATCGTATTCTGCATGGCCTGGACGGTGCCGGTGATCCTTATCCTGTCGTTGTTCGGTCTGCGCCAGCCGCAGTTCTTGCTGCCGCTGTTGCCGGCGTTTGTGTTGGTGGTGGCGTTTCTATTGTTGGACGATGAACTCGCCGAGCATCAGCACGACACCCTCGCGTCGACCATGATCTTTCCCCTGATCCTGGTGGGCGGGGTGCTGGCTGTTTTCCCCGGCCTGCCGCGTGTGGCGTTTCTGCCGGATATATTGTGGAGCCTATCGCCGTTTGTGGGCATCGCCGTGGTGCTGGTGGGTATCATGCTGGCGTGGTTGCCCCTGCCGGAAGTCAAAACGCGTGTGGCCAATATGGTGACCAGCGTGGTGGTTATCTCCAGCCTCGCGCTGCTGGCGATCGGCTGGCAATATAATTCACTTTACGATGCGAGTAGCGTGGCCGCGCTGCTGGCGAAGGTACAGGGCGAACAACGACCCTTGGCGGTAGTCGGAAACTATAGCGGTGATTTCGATTTCGTCGCGCGCCTCGAACAGCCGATGCAACCGCTGGATGCCGACACTACGGCGGCCTGGTTGGCGCAACACCCGCGTGGTCTGATCGTCACCTTTACCCGGGGCTGGCAGCCGCCGCCGGAGTCGGGTTTCAGGCTCGCCTATGAACTCCCCTACCGCAGTCAGGCGGTGCGTCTGTGGGAGACGCAGCCGGCGGAGGTTGCCCCCCCGCCCGCCGTGCCCGGCGCACCCGCCGCCGGCGCTCATTATTGAGATTTACGTTAATGCTTGACGATAAGCGAGCACCGCTCCCTTAACGCCCACCCTCACCCCAACCCTCACCCCAACCCCAACCCTCTCCCGCCCCGGCGGGAGAGGGGGCCATTCCCTCTCCCCGCGCGTGGGGAGAGGGCCAGGGTGAGGGGAGAGCTGTCAAGGTATTACGAAAACATCAATAGAAATCATTGCACACGCGGCAAATGCCTTGAGTCATGTTTCCTCTTCCGCCATCCCCCTTTGGGCAGGCACAAGCCGCTGGGAGCGGCGAGGGAAAAACTCGGGATTAGCCTCGGCCTGACCCTGGACCTGCGGTTTATGTTTCCCCAAGGAACTCTCCATCTTCTATTTCCTATTTTCCCCTCTTTCCCTTAAGCTTGCGCAGTTGCTTTGGAAATGTGTATGGAAATTGCACCGTTACGCCTGAAGAAAAACGAAGAACGTCGCCTGCGTGCCGGTCATGTATGGGTGTTCAGCAACGAGATCGACATCGTCGCCACCCCCCTCACCGGTTTCGAACCAGGGCAGCCGGTACGTATCGAGGATGCCGCGGGCAAGGCCATCGGCACCGGCTATATCAATCCCCATACCCTGATCAGCGCCCGCCTGGTGAGCCGCGATCCGGCCCTGGTGCTCGACCAATCCCTGCTGGTGCATCGCCTCAACGTGGCCTTGTCCTTGCGCACCCGTTTGTTCGACTCCCCTTATTACCGGCTGGTGTTCGGCGACAGCGACGGTCTGTCTGGTCTGGTGGTGGATCGTTACGGTGATGTGGTGG
>JAYUBZ010000208.1:0-4665 GCA_043740595.1 Gammaproteobacteria bacterium | reverse complement strand
CACGACGGCGGCATCAACACCCTCCGCATCCACCTGCTTTTCACGCAGCGCCCGCGCAGCACTATCGCCCTGGGCGTGCTCGATGGAATCGCGCAGCATCTGTTCGATTTCCCTGTCGGTCAGTCCGTAGGAAGGCTTCACCACGATGCTCGCTTCTACTCCACGGGTCTGCTCCCGCGCCGCGACACTCAAAAGTCCATCGGCGTCCACCTGGAAGGTCACGCGGATACGGCCGGCACCCGCCACCATGGGTGGAATACCGCGCAACTCGAAACGCGCCAGGGAGCGGCAATCGTCCACGAGTTCACGCTCACCCTGCAAGACATGGATCGCCATGGCGGTCTGACCGTCTTTGAAGGTGGTGAACTCCTGCCCCTTGGCGATGGGTATGGGCGAGTTGCGCGGAATGATTTTTTCCACCATGCCGCCCACGATTTCTATACCCAGGGACAAGGGGGTAACATCCAACAGCAACATGTCCGTATCCGGTTTGTTGCCGGCGAGGACATCCGCCTGCAGGGCCGCGCCGATGGCCACGACCTTGTCCGGGTCGATGTCGGTAAGTGGTGCGCGAGCGAAAAACTCCGCCACCTTCGCGCGCACCCTGGGCATGCGGGTGGAACCGCCCACCAGGACCACTTCCTTGATATCCGCCGTCTTGATGGCGGCGTCCCGCAGGACACGGCGGCACGGGCCCAGGGTTTTTTCGATCAACGGGTCAACCAGTTCATGCAGATGGGTGCGCGTCAGGGTGGCCTGCCAGTGCGTGCCGTCTGGCCGCTGCACTTGCAGCGCCACCGCCTCCTGTTCGGTCAGGGCGTGTTTCGCCGCCCGCGCATCCCGCGCCAGCCGCCGCAAGGCACCGCGATCGGCATCCATGCCGATACCGGCCTCGGCCATCATCCAGGTGGCGATGGCGTGATCCAGGTCATCGCCCCCCAGGGCCGAATCGCCGGCGGTGGCCAGGACTTCGAAGACGCCGCGATTCAACCGCAGGATGGAAATATCGAAAGTGCCGCCACCCAGGTCATAAATGGCGAAAACACCCTCGGCGTTGCTGTCCAGACCATAGGCCACCGCGGCGGCGGTGGGCTCGCTCAATAGTCGCAGCACATTCAATCCTGCTACGCGTGCTGCATCCTTGGTCGCTTGACGTTGCGCGTCGTCGAAGTAGGCCGGAACCGTGATCACAGCGCCGACCAAATCACCGCCCAGGGTGGTCTCGGCGCGCTGCTTCAGGTGTTTCAAGATTTCTGCGGATATCTCCACCGGGCTGCGGTCACCCGCCGCGGTGCGGATGCGCGGCATACCGGAGGTCATGGGGGCGAACTCGTAAGGCAGGGTATTGCCGAGGGTCTTGATATCCTCAAGACCTCGCCCCATGAGGCGCTTAACCGACGCGATGGTGTTCAACGGATCCTCAGCGGCAGCCTCAAGGGCCTCGTCACCCACGTGTATATCGGTGGCCGACAGGTAGCGCACCACGGAGGGCAGCAGGTGACGGCCCTGTGCGTCCGGCAGGGTATCAGGCAGTCCGCCACGCACCGTGGCAACCAGGGAGTTGGTCGTTCCAAGATCAATGCCCACCGCGAGACGATGCTGGTGCGGGGCGGTGGAAAGACCGGGTTCGCTGATTTGTAAGAGTGCCATAGCGATCAAATAGGGCCCGTGGCGTTCACTTTAAACGGACCATAACAGCCTTCATTCGAACTGCTCCAGGTCCTCGATCTCGCGCTGAACCTTGCGCAAGAACTGCGTTTCTCTCACGACGGAACGGGCGCGCGCCAGTGACGTGGATGAATTCTCGTTCAGCTGACGTCCGAGTTCCTCGGTGCCTAAGGCGAGCCGCTGTTCGATGCCCTGCATCAATGCCTGTAAACGCTGCGGGCGGTCCTGTGCGGTACGCGCCTCCTGCATGCCCTCGCGCAATTCCATCTGTTCCAACAGAAATGCCGGGTCCATCACGGTGTCGGTTTCCTCGTCCGTACTGACGCCGTGCAAACTCAGGATGTAGCGGCCGCGTGCAAGCGGATCTTTGAGTGTCTGGAACGCTTCGTTGATTTGCGCCGTCATCTGCAATGCCAGGCGTCGCTGCTGATCGGAACCGCTGGCATAGCGGTCGGGGTGGACATGGCGTTGTAAATCCCGGTAGCGCGCGGAGAGGTCGGCGCTGTCGATGTCGAACCGCATCGGTAGGCCGAATAATTCGAAATAGTTTTTTTCCAGACTGACCTGCATGCTTGGCTAAGCCTACCCAGCTTAAACGGTAAAGCTCTCGCCGCAGCCGCACTCACCCTTCACGTTGGGGTTATTGAATTTGAAGCCTTCGTTAAGCCCTTCCCGAGTATAATCCAACTCGGTGCCATCGAGGTAAGCCAGGCTTTTCGGGTCGACGATGACCTTGACGCCGTGCTGCTCGAACACCTGATCGTCCTGATGGATATCGTCGGCGAACTCCAGCACATACGCCTGGCCGGAACAACCGGACGTGCGCACCCCAAGCCGCAGACCCGCGCCTTTGCCACGCTTGTCCAGGGATTTGCGAATATGCTCGGCGGCACGCTCAGTCAGATTGATTGCCATGGTTCTAACCCTTCACTCTTTCCTGGAAAAGTAACTTCGCGCGGGCCGACTTCAGGCGGCTGATGCCTTGCTGCCCTTAACAGCACCGGCCTTCGCCTGGTAGTCGGCGATGGCTGCCTTGATGGCGTCTTCCGCCAACACCGAACAGTGGATCTTCACCGGTGGCAACGCCAACTCTTCCGCGATCTGGGTGTTCTTGATGGTGGCGGCTTCCGCCAAGGTCTTGCCCTTGACCCATTCGGTCAAAAGGGAGCTGGAGGCGATGGCCGAACCGCAACCATAAGTCTTGAACTTGGCATCTTCGATAATACCCTTTTCATTTACCTTGATCTGCAATTTCATTACATCACCACAGGCAGGCGCGCCGACCATACCGGTGCCTATCGAGCTGTCGCCTTTGTCGAAGGAACCGACATTGCGCGGATTCTCGTAATGGTCCAGAACTTTGTCGCTATATGCCATGACTGCTACTCCTAAATAATGATGAACGTATATTGATTTCCAGGCTACGCAATCCGGCCGCTCAGTGGGCGGCCCACTGCACCTTGCTGAGATCCACTCCATCCTTGTGCATTTCCCATAAAGGCGACAGCTCACGCAGCTTGCCGATTTTTTCCTTGACCAACTTAATAGTGTAGTCCACGTCCTCTTCGGTGGTGAAACGTCCGAGGGTGAAACGGATCGAGCTGTGCGCCAACTCGTCATTGCGGCCTAGGGCGCGCAGTACGTAGGAGGGCTCAAGGCTCGCCGAGGTGCACGCGGACCCGGACGAAACCGCCAGATCCTTCAGCGCCATAATGAGCGACTCGCCTTCGACGAAGTTGAAACTGATATTGAGGTTACCGGCGATGCGATGTTCGATATCGCCGTTAATATATACCTCTTCGATATCCTTGAACCCGTCCTGCAGGCGGTCGCGCAGCTTACAGATACGATCCGTCTCACCGGCCATTTCTTCCTTTGCGATACGGAAGGCCTCTCCCATGCCCACGATTTGATGGGTCGGCAGTGTGCCCGAACGCATTCCACGCTCATGGCCACCGCCGTGCATCTGCGCTTCTAAACGCACGCGCGGCTTGCGTCGCACATACAGCGCGCCGATACCCTTGGGGCCATAAATCTTGTGGGCAGACAGAGATAGCAAGTCCACGTTGGCGGTATTGACGTCAATCGGCACCTTGCCGGCGCTCTGCGCCGCATCGGTGTGAAAAAGGATGCCGCGGGAGCGGGTGAGCTTGCCGATGGCGGCGATGTCCTGGATCACGCCGATCTCATTATTCACGTGCATGAGGGTTACCAGGGTGGTATCCGGCCGCATGGCGGCTTCCAACTTCTTAAGATCCACCAAGCCATTGGGTTCGGGATCGAGATAAGTGACTTCGAAGCCTTCACGCTCGAGCTGGCGACAGGTATCCAGCACGGCCTTGTGTTCGGTTTTACAGGTAATGATGTGCTTGCCCTTGCCGCTGTAAAATTGCGCCGCACCTTTTATAGCCAGGTTGTCCGACTCGGTCGCGCCCGACGTCCAGACGATCTCTTTCGGGTCGGCGCCGATCAGTGCCGCCACATACCGACGTGACGCTTCAACTGCCTCTTCAGCATGCCAACCAAACTGGTGTGAACGTGATGCCGGGTTGCCAAACTCCCCGTCCAGCGTCAGGTAGCGACACAATTTCTCGGCCACACGCGGGTCAACCGGGGTTGTGGCGGAATAATCCAGGTAAATCGGCTTTTTCATCTTTACTCTCCAAAATCCACTGCACTCGGCCAGGGCAAACAGCGGCATGTTCAGTGGCAGATAATTCCACTACATCCTGCTATGGCGGCCACTCGACATCGTAAG
Source organism: Gammaproteobacteria bacterium (assembly GCA_043740595.1). Classification (GTDB taxonomy): domain Bacteria; phylum Pseudomonadota; class Gammaproteobacteria; order Acidiferrobacterales; family UBA6901; genus JANNJF01. The sequence goes on along the minus strand of JAYUBZ010000208.1, from coordinate 239 downwards.
GGGCAGATCTACCGATATGGGGTCGCCACGGTATACTACTGCGACGCGGTGACCCGATCACGATCACTCTGGCGTCGTGCCACTTCCTGTACCGTCGGCTTGCTCACCAGATCTGCCAAGCTGATGCCATCGAGGAATTCGTGAATACGGTGGCTCAGGTCTTCCCACAGATTATGGGTAAGGCAGCGCTCTTCACCGTCGCAATTTTTCTCGCCCCCGCAGCGGGTGGCGTCTATATT
>JAYUBZ010000207.1:0-7225 GCA_043740595.1 Gammaproteobacteria bacterium | reverse complement strand
GGTGGGCATCGCCCACCGCACGGGGCCTCGATAAGCTTCCGCTGGTGGGCGATGCACTGGAAATTGCTCCTGCGTTTGCCCCAAGGGGCCTGGCGCCAGTACTTCCGTCATCCCTGGCGGTCGCCCACCCTACAGGCAGCTTTAAGTAAGTGCCATTCCCCTCTCCCCCCAACGCTGCGCCGGCTGCACGTCGCGGTGATTCCCTGCTGACGCGTGGCTTATCGGTGGCAGTTAGGAAACCAGATGCGCATTTGTTTGTCCGATGCGGTGGGCTTGCTATAGTGCCGTCCGGTTTCTTCTTACGAGGCATCTTCGGTGCGTATTACCGCCACCCTGCAAACCACCCGCCGCCTGTTCCCGCTCCCTAATCGTTGGGACATCGCGATTCTGCCGGCGGTGATCGGCCTGTTATTTTTGCTGGGCTGGGGGCTGCACGGCATGAAGGTGCCGTACTCACCGGGTGAAGTGCTGACGGTGAGTCTGGATCGCGCCAATCTGCCCGGATACGCCCTGCGCACCTCGCTGCGCATGGGGGCGGCGCTGTTGCTTTCGCTCATTTTTTCCCTGGTGTACGCCACGCTTGCCGCCCGCCATCAGAAGGCCGGGCGGATCATGCTACCGGTGTTGGATGTGTTGCAGTCGGTGCCTATCCTCGGGTTCCTGTCGATAACGGTGATGGGGTTTATCCAGCTTTTTCCCGGCAGCCTGCTGGGACCGGAGATGGCGGCGATTTTCGCCATCTTTACTTCCCAGGCCTGGAACATGACCTTCAGTCTGTACCATTCACTGCGCATGGTGCCGAGGGAGCTCTATCAGGTGGCGGATGTATTCCAGCTGTCCGGCTGGCAGCGCTACTGGAAGGTGGAGGTACCGTTTGCACTGCCAAACCTGATCTGGAACACCATGATGTCGGTGTCCGGCGGTTGGTTCTTCGTGGTCGCCTCCGAGGCAATCAGCGTCTCCGGCCAGAGCATCCTGCTGCCGGGTATCGGCTCGTATATTGCGGTCGCCATCGCCCAGCAGAATCTCGCGGCCGTGGGCTATGCCATTGTCGCCATGCTGGTCGTGGTGCTGCTGGTGGATCAGTTGCTGTTCCGACCGCTGGTGGCATGGGCCGAGCGCTTCAAGTATGAGCAGTCGGTAGGGGGCGATGTGCCGACCTCCTGGGTGCTATCGTTGCTGCGACGCACTCGTCTGTTGCCCAGGCTGCTGGCTTTGCCGACGCGCTTATGGGGGTGGTCGGTACGGATCTTCCGGCGGGTACCGGCACGGCCGTTGCTGCATCTGCGTCGCAAAATCACGCGTCGCGAGGCGCGTTTGCTTGATCGGCTCTGGAGCGCGTTACTTATTTCCGCTGCTGCCTTCAGCATCGTATTCCTCGCGCGCTTTGTGCAGAGCGAGGCGGGCTATGCCGAGATCGGTCATGTGTTTTTACTCGGTCTGGCCACGGGTGCGCGTGTGCTCGTGCTGCTGGTGCTCGCCAGCATTATTTGGGTGCCCCTGGGCGTGTGGATCGGTCTCAGGCCACGGGTGGCGCAGCATGTGCAGCCGGTGGCGTTGTTCCTGTCGGGGTTTCCGGCGAACCTGCTGTTTCCCCTGGTGGTGTCGTGGATCGTCCTCGGCCGGCACAACCCGGAAATCTGGCTGAGCCCGCTCATGATCCTCGGCACCCAGTGGTACATTCTTTTTAACGTTATCGCCGGTGCCGCTGCGATCCCCGCGGATCTGCGCGAGGCCGCGGCCAATCTTGGCCTCAAGGGTTGGGTGTTGTGGCGGCGCTTGATTCTGCCAGCGATCTTCCCGGCCTATCTCACCGGTGGCATTACGGCCTCGGGCGGCGCCTGGAATGCGTCGGTGGTGGCAGAGGTGGCGAGTTGGGGCAGCACCACGCTTACGGCCAGTGGACTCGGTGCCTACATTGCGCAACAGACCACCGACGGCGATTACCCGCGCGTGGCCCTCGGCATTGCGGTGATGAGCCTGTATGTCGTGGCGCTCAACCGGCTGTTGTGGGCGCGCCTCTATCGTTTCGCGGAAAAGAAACTCAACCTGGGGCAGTCATGAACGCTAAAACACAGAACGATGAGGTGCTGATCGAGTTGAGCGGCGTGAGCAAGAGCTTCGCTACGCCCGGCAAGGCACGCATGGCTGTCCTCAATGAGGTCAATCTGCAGCTGCGGCAGGGTGAGATCGTTGCCATGGTTGGCCGTTCCGGCTGCGGTAAGTCGACACTGTTACGTATCATCTGCGGCCTGATTCCAGCGACCCACGGGCGCGTTCTGTACCGCGGCAAGTCGGTGAAGAAGCCGGTGCCGGGTATTAGTATGGTGTTCCAGAGTTTCGCACTCTTCCCCTGGCTCACGGTGCTCGGCAATGTCGAGCTGGGCCTCGAGGCGCAGGGTCTGCCGCCGGCGGAGTGCAGACAGCGCGCCCTGACTGTTATCGATATGATCGGTCTCGACGGTTTCGAATCCGCTTATCCTAAGGAACTGTCCGGGGGTATGCGCCAACGCGTGGGTTTTGCGCGTGCGCTGGTGGTGAACCCGGACGTGCTGCTGATGGACGAGGCGTTCTCAGCGCTGGATGTGCCGACCGCCGAAACTTTGCGCGGGGATTTTCTCGACCTGTGGATCGAGCGTCTGATCCCGACCCGTGCGGTGTTACTGGTCACGCACAACATCGAGGAGGCGCTGTTGCTCGCCGATCGCGTGATCGTGCTCGACTCCAATCCCGGGCGCATCAAGGCCGACGTGCCGGTCGCGATGAAACATCCGCGCGATCGCGAGTCGCTGATGTTCCGTCGCTTGGTGGAGCGGATCTACATCGTCATGACCACCAGCGTGATGGGCGGCGAGGGAGGCACGTACTTGAGCGTGCGTCCCGGCATCGGCCATCGCCTGCCGGACGTGGCCGTGGCGCAGATCGCTGGTGTGCTGGATCAGATCAACCAGCCGGCCAATGCCAGGCGCGCCAGTTTGCCGCTGCTTGCCGAAACCATGCAGCTGGAAGTGGACGATCTGTTTCCCATCCTCGAGGCCCTGGAGCTGCTCGATTTCGCGCATGTCACCGGCCAGGAAGTGCAGCTCACGCGCCATGGCCAGGCGTTTGCCGAGGCCGACATCCTCGCGCGCAAGGTGATCTTCGGTGAGCACCTGTTGAAGCGTGTGCCGCTGGCGTCCCACATCCGCCGCGTGCTGGACGAACGCCCTGGCTCGCGCGCCCCGCGTAGCCGTTTCCTGCGTGAACTCGAGGACACCCTGTCCGAAGACGAGGCCGAGCGCGTGCTGACGGTGATGATAGATTGGGGGCGTTATGCAGAGTTGTTTGCCTATGACCATGGCAGCGGCGTACTCAGTACCGAGAATCCGGGGGAAGCGGGTGTTGCCGGTGGCGGGGAGCTGTCCGGGTGATGCGGTTTGCGCGGAAGTAGGGTGGATTAAGCGCAGCGAATCCACCGGATTCCTAGTCAACTGCAAGATCGTGGTGGATTCGCTGCGCTTAATCCACCCTACGTGAGTCCGTAGTCAGTTTTGTTTACGCCGTCCCGCCCAGCTCGAACACCACCTCTCCACCCACCAGCGTATGCGTCACGCGCCCGCGGAATTCCCAACCGAGGAACGGGCTGTTGCGCCCGCGGCTGACAAAGTGGCTCTCCGTGAGAGTCCACCAGGCATCGGGATCGATGATGCAGACATCCGCCGTGGCGCCGACGCTCAGATGACCCGCACCGATGCCGAGGATGTCCGCCGGTTTGTAGCTCAGCAGCGCGATGGCCTCGCTCAGGCTGATAATCTTTTCATCCACCAGTTTGAGCGCCAGGGGTAACAGCGTGGTGAGCCCCGAGATGCCCGGTTCGGATTGGGCAAAGGGGGCGAGCTTCGCATCCGGTTCGTGCGGTTGGTGATCGGAGCAGATGGCCGTGATGACACCGCTCTTGATCGCCTGACGCAGGCCATCGCGATCGCGCTGGCTGCGCAGGGGCGGGAGCACATGGCACTGGGTATTGAAGTAGCCGATGTCGTGTTCCGTGAGATGCAGGTGGTGGGCGGTCACGTCGGCGGTCACCGCCAGGCCGCGCTGCTGCGCCTCCGCCACCATGGTCACGGCGCGGGCGCTGGACAGCTGGCAGAAGTGCGCGCGCACCCGGGTCTGTTCGATCAACGCCAGGTCGCGCGCCACGGCCACCGTCTCGGCGGCCTCCGGTATGCCGGCCAGGCCGAGGCGGGTGCTGATCTCGCCCTCGTGCGCGCAGCCGTCCTTGCCCAGCCACGGGTCTTCCGCATGCAGGAACACCGTCAGATCGAAGGTCGCGGCATATTCCATGGCGCGGCGCATGACCAGGGTATCGGTAATCGGTTCCAGGGCGTTGCTCACGCCGACGCAGCCGGCCTCTTCCAGCGCCACCATGTCCGTGAGCAGTTTGCCTTCGAGCCCCTGCGTCAGGGCGCCCAAGGGGTGGACAAACGCCAGCCCGAAACGCCAGGCGCGTTGTTGAATCAGCTGTGCCATGGCCGGGGTGTCGATGACCGGATAGGTGTCCGGCGGGCAGCACAGGGTGGTGATGCCCGCGGCGACGGCGGCGCGCGTCTCGCTCTCCAGGGTGGCTTTGTATTCCAGCCCCGGCTCGCGCAGGCGTGCGCGCAGGTCCACCAGACCCGGACACACGATCTTGCCCTGGGCGTCCAGGGTGCTATGGGCATCAAAACCGAGCGGCGCTTCGCCGACGCTGACGATGAAGCCGCTGGCGTCGATGTAAAGGTCGTGCACGGCGTCTATGTTGTTCGCCGGGTCGATGATGCGTCCGCCGCGGATGACCAGGCTCATTCTGCGCGCCTCGTTTCCGCCGCCGGCTGTCCGCCCATGATGATGGCCATGATGGCCATGCGCACGGCGATGCCGTTGGTGACCTGTGGCAGGATCACGGAACGCGGTCCGTCGGCTACGGTGGAGTCGATCTCCAGTCCGCGATTCATGGGGCCGGGGTGCATGACGATGGCATCCGGTTTGGCATAGGATAATTTATCTTCCGTCAGGCCGTAGAGGTTGAAGTATTCCTGCTCGCTCGGAATCAACGCACCGCGCATGCGTTCGCGCTGCAGCCGCAGCATGATGACCACGTCCACGCCTTCGAGGCCGGCGTGCATGTTGGAATAGGCCTTTACCCCGAGTCGTTCCACCGCTGTCGGCAGCAGGGTGTTGGGGGCGATCACCCGCACCTCCGGCACGCCCAGGGTGGTGAGCGCATGGATCTGCGAGCGTGCCACGCGCGAATGCAGGATGTCGCCGACGATGGCCACGCGCAGTTTCTCGAATGCGCCCTTGTAGCGGCGGATGGTGAACATATCGAGCAGCGCCTGGGTCGGGTGGGCGTGGCCGCCGTCACCGGCGTTGATGATGTGTACATGCGGCGGCACGTGCTGGGCGATCAGGTGGGCCGCGCCCGACTCGTTGTGGCGCACCACGAACAGGTCGGTATGCATGGCCTCCAGGTTGCGCACCGTGTCCAGCAGGGTCTCACCCTTGGAGGTGCTGGAGGCGTTGGTGTTGATGTTGATCACGTCCGCGGATAGCCGCTTGGCGGCGATCTCGAAGGTCGTGCGGGTGCGCGTACTGGACTCGAAAAATAAATTGACCACCGTCTTGCCGCGCAGCAGGGGGAGCTTCTTGATCTCGCGCTCGCCCACCGACATAAACGACTCGGCGGTGTTGAGTATCTCCAACAAAGTGGAACGGGGAATGCCTTCTATGGTCAGGAGGTGACGCAGTCGCCCTTGGGCATCGATTTGCACGTCCTGCTGGATCAACCGGTGGTCTCCTGTACTTTCAGCTGCAGTGGATGCGGGCCGATGAGTTTGATGTGTTCATGGGCCTTCAGCTTCAGCGTATGGCCGATGAACTGGGCCTCGATCGGCAACTCGCGGCCATCGCGACAGATGAGCACGGCGAGGGTCACGGAGGCCGGCCGGCCGTAGTCGAATATTTCATTCAACGCCGCGCGGATGGTGCGGCCGGTGTGCAGCACGTCGTCCACCAGTATGACGTGGCGGTCTTCGATGTTGGTGGGCAGGTTGGAGGTCTTGACCTGGGGATTGACGCCGACGCGGGTGAAGTCGTCGCGATAGAACGAGATATCGAGGGTGCCGAGGGGTTCAGCAAGGCCCAGCGCCTTATGCAGGTGTTCGGCGACCCAGGCGCCCCCGGTGTGCACGCCGATCATGATGGGATTGCGCGCCAACGACGGGCGCAGCTCATCCGCCATGTAGCTGAGGGTGGCGTTGATATCAATGGTCTGGTGCATGGCCTGTGTCCCGCTCGTCCAGAAAGGCTTGAAGTATCGCCTGCGCTGCAATTTTATCGATGTTGGGTGCTCGGCGTTGGTAACGGATGCCAACCTCTTGCAGGGCATTTTTTGCCATCACCGACGTCAGGCGTTCATCCACCATGTGTACCGGCAGATTGTAACGGCCCCGCAGGCGATTACCAAACTTCTTTGCCGCCTGCGTCATGTCATTTTCGCTGTCGTCCATATTGAGCGGCAGGCCCACCACCAGGGCGGTGGGCCGCCATTCCCCGATCAGGCGGGTGATGTGATCCCAGTCGGGACGTTCGTGGTGAGCACTCACGGTGTCCAGGGCATGGGCCATGCGTGATTCGCCGTGGCCTACCGCCACACCTATATGCTTTTTGCCGTAATCGAATCCGAGGTAGGTGCCCGAGGTCAAGCGTGACCCGTATCGCCGGAGAGCATGCTGAGGTCCACGCCCAGCAAGTGGGCGGCGGCGTTCCAGCGCGCCGCCACCGGCGTGTCGAACAAAATGCTGTTGTCCGCCGGGCCGCTGAGCCAGGCGTTGTCGGCGATCTCCCGCTCCAGCTGGCCCGCGGACCAACCGGCATAACCCAGGGCGAGAAAACACCGGTCCGGTCCACGATTCTGCACCAGGGCCACCAGGATATCGCGCGAGGTGGATACGCCCAGGGTATCGGTGATGGGCAGGGTGGACTCCCAATGCCCCAGGGGCTCGTGCACCACGAAGCCGCGGTTATTCTGCACTGGGCCGCCCAGGTGTACAGGCATTTCAAGGTGGGTCGCGTCGGTCTTTTCTATCTCCATTTGCTCCAGGACATCGCTCAGGCTGAGGTCCGTCGGGCGGTTGATAACCAGGCCCATGGCGCCTTGGCTGGAGTGCTCGCAGATCAATGTCACGGTGCGGGAAAAGTTCGGATC
>JAYUBZ010000206.1:0-11674 GCA_043740595.1 Gammaproteobacteria bacterium | reverse complement strand
CGCAAGCATGTTTCGGCCATTGTCAACGCCCGTGCAGCCGTGACACCCGATATGGCAATGCGGTTGGCAAAGGCCTTGGCCACTGAACCCGAGCTGTGGGTAAACCTGCAAGCACAGTACGACCTTTGGGTAGTGCGCAAGAAGGCGCCGCCGAAAGTGAAACCGCTGGTGACGCGGAAAGCGGCGTGAGTCGCGTGTTGCAGCCTCAGACCCGCCAAGCCCCGCGCGAGATCGCGTAGTGCCGCATTTTTGCCCCGACCGCCCTGCGGCCGGGGATCGCCACAATGGCTCTACGCTTAAGTCCCTACCCCGCTATCGGGGGCTTCTCGCCAATGTGGCCCTGATTTATGGGCCATCGCTTTGCTCTCCTTGGCTCGTCGAAGGAATCGGCATATTGATCTTTACGCAATTCATGACATCACCAGGGCATGGGCAGGGTGGGCATCGCCCACCACATGGCGCTTCGGTAATCCTCCGAAGGTGGGCGATGCCCACCCTACAAATACTTCTCCCGCTAGATACCTATGCCAGAGGAGGAAGGGAGTGTGGGTTTTGGGCAGGGGGAATTTTGATGGCAAACAGTCGTTTCAGAAAGAACGAGGCGCTAGCCCAGCGCCAACGTCACCACCAGCGCCAAGGCCAGCAACAATGACACCGCCTGCCAGAAGCGAAGCGGATTACGATCATATAACGAGAGCTTGTCCGGCTGCGCCTTGGCGCCGCGCATCAATCCATTTTCCACCTCGAAGGCGAGCTCCATGGCATCCGCGTAACGGTCGTTGGAGTCGATGGCGGTGGCGCGCGCCAAGACTGCATCCAGCCACGCCGGAAGATCGGGCCGGTAGCGCGTTAACGGCAGGCGTTTACTGAAACGCGGGCGCGAGAACGGCTCGACTTCACCATACGGATACTGTCCACTGCTGAACATGCAGTATAAGGTCACGCCGAGGGCATACACATCCGAGCGCTCATCCCCCGCCTGACCATCGAACAGTTCCGGCGCCATGAAGCTGGGTGTGCCGGGGATGTCTTCGTCCACGCCATCCTGAATGCCCGGCAGGCGCGCCACGCCGAGATCGAGCAATTTCAATGCCCAGCCGGCGGCATCGCTATCCGTCACATAACGCGAGGGCGTCGCTTCCAGCATGACATTCTCCGGCTTGATATCGCGATGGATAATACGCAGGCGGTTCAAGGCATACACCGCCTTGGCCAGGGTAATGCCGATGGCCACACCCTCCTCCAAGGATACCGGCGGCTGGCGCCGTAGGCGCGACGCCAGCGTGTGGCCCTGATAGTAGGGCATCACCGAGTAAAGGCGTGTCTGCCTTCCCGGTGTCAGTTCGATAATTTCTCCGACATACGGACTGCGTACCTGCGCGCCGACCCACGCCTCGCGCACGAAGGCGCGTCGATAATGCGACTCGGCAGTAACCCGCGGGTGGGGAAATTTGAGGATGACCTCGCGCTGTTCGAGGGTGTCGTCGGCGCGAAACAGCCGACTGTAACGACCATCGGAAATCATCTCGCGCAAACCAAAGCCGTCGATGTTATCGCCGATCTTGGGCAACTCCAGTATCGGCAGCGCGTCGACCATGCTTTCCAGATGCGCCTGATCCGCCGCGGGCAGGCCCACCACGTCCAACACCAAGGCAGTGACATTGTCCTGACTGCCTGCTTGCAGGGCCGCTGCCACCAGCCGCTCTGCCGCCTCCTGCGGTGATTCGCGTTCGTCCAGAATCGCCTGGATACGGCTGTCATTCAACACGCCATACAGACCATCACTGCATAATAGGAATCGGTCGTGCAGTCGCACACCATGCACCGCGTAATCCGCGCGCACGCTCGCCTCCAGGCCAACAGCGCGCAACAGGACGTGCTGCAGGTCCGGGTGGTGGTGAGTATGATCTTCGGTGAGCCGCTGCTGACGGTGTTCACGCAAGCGGTATAGACGCGTATCGCCCACATGCACGACGTGCGCCTGGCGTCCGCGCAGTACCAAGGCGGTAAAGGTGGTGGCCATGCCCTGCAGGCGCGTATCCTGCCGGCCTTGGGCATTGACCCAGCGGTTCATGGCCGACAAGGCACGTGCGGCGGCGCGATCCACCCCCAGGGTGCCGGGCAGACTGAAATAAGCGTCGATAAATCCGCGCGTCGTGGTCTCCGCCGCCTCGCGCCCACCCAGGCCGCCGCCCACTCCGTCGGCGATCACGGCCAAGGTATCGTTCACCCCACGAAAATGGGTGTTGCCCGTGAGCGCGGCAACAAAATCGTCATTCGCCTTGCGCCGACCGGTTTCGCTGACATAGCCGATACGCGTCTGGAGTGGTTCTGTCGTCATGCCGTGAGTTGCCGATTTACGAATTGACAGTCAGTGTTACACATCTGCCACTCGTTGACACCGCCCCCTGTCACCCGCCGCCGCGCGCTACCCCATCAGACACGCGCGCCGGAGACCGCGCCCCAGGTGGTGCGCCAACGTTGCTTCACCGACACCAGACCCACCAATCCGAGCAAGGCCAGCCCCGCGAACACCCAGAAGCCCACGGCGAACCCACCGGTCATCCCGCGGGACCAGCCCAGGGACTTGGCCAGAAAGAACCCGCCGACACCGCCCGCCGCGCCCACCAGGCCGGTCATGACGCCGATCTCGTGACGAAAGCGCAACGGCACCAACTGAAACACCGCACCGTTACCCATGCCTAAGGCCATGGCGCCGGCAAAGAAGATCAACACCGCGAGCCAAGCCACCGCCGGCAGCTGAGTGAAACCCCAGCCGGCGACTTTGTCCGCGGAGATATGTAGCGCGGATGGCACCGGGCCCTCCGGCAGAAACGAAATGCTCAGATAGGCCAGGGCCACCACGGAAAACAGGATCTGCAACGAGCGGATGCCGCCGATGCGGTCCGCCAGCTGTCCGCCGATGGGACGAAACATGGAGCCGGCAAAAACGATAATGGCCACCAGCAGGCCGGCGGCGACGCCGGAGGTGTGGTACCAGTTGGTGAAGTACAACGGCAATGCATTACCTAAGCCGACAAAACCTCCGAAGGTGATGGAATAAAAAAACATGAACCACCACGTGTCGACGTCTTTCATCACCAAGGCATAGTTCGTCAACGTCACCGGTTTGCGTTTGTCCGGCGCGTCCTTGGCCAGCCAGGTGTAGAGCACAAACACGATACTCAGGGGAATCAGGAGAAAACCAAACACCGATTGCCAACCATAGGTCTCCGCTATCCACGGTACTAACATGGAGTCCAGCACCACGCCCATGTTACCGGCGCCGGCGATACCCATGACCACGCCCTGAAATTTCGGTGGATACCAGCGACTCGCCTGGGGCAGTGCCACGGCAAAACTCGCCCCCGCCACACCGAGCACAATCCCGAACAGCTCCACTTCCAGCTTGGAGTGCAGGCCCACGAGCCACGCATAGGCCATGCCGGCCATGACCACCAGCTGACCAAATTGCCCGGCGCGTTTCGGCCCGATGTGATCCGCGAGGCTACCGAGGGGAACCCGCAACAGTGCACCGAACAAGATGGGGATAGCGACGATGGTGAATTTTTCTTCAATGGACAGACCCAGGTCTTTGGTGAGATACAGGGACAGCGGTCCCAACACCACCCACACCATAAAACTGATATCGAAGTACAAAAAGGCCGATAATAATGTGGGCCAGTGACCGGCCTGTTTAAATTCACGCCAATTCATCGTGTGTCGTCTCCCTGCCTCGGTGTTCGGCGTTCCGGGCATGCAGTAGGTTAGTGGGGCACAGACAGCTCATCCCGCTTAGGCAAGTCGCGTGCCATACCGGCAAATTCAGCGAGCTGATGATTCTTCGGGGATTTTTCGGGGCAATCGCGTCCATGCCGATGACAGCTTGCACTGCATTAGGGAGTGATCAACCGTTACGCCCGGATTTGGTGCAGAGAAGACGACCAGGCCAGAGTCCTGGGTTCAGAGATTCGCCTCCTTAGAGAGCCATCGCACGGTAGGGTACGCCCTGCGCACCGATCGAGAGAAACGCTGCGCAGGGCGCACCCTACCAGGGCAAATGGTTGGACGAATTTTTAATTCAGGGAGTCCGCAAGAAGGAGTAAAACTGCGGGCCCGGGTCCTTACGTTGGCGATCGGATTAACCGTGTTCGATGCTATCTCCCCGAGTTGGGGTGCGGGAATTCGCATCCGCCCTGGCGCAAGCGGCGGCGAGTCGCCGCGCTCTGAATAATCAGGTTGCGTCACACCCGTACGCAGTATTCCTGTCAGGTGATCACCGTCGGCGTGTCACGTCCGAGACGCTGGTGGATACCTGCGATGTCATCGGCCACCGCGGCCAGTGCCTGCAGGGCCTGCTGTGCATCCAACCCGTGGCGCGACGCATCGGGCTCGTACTGCTCGAGATAAACACGCAGCGTGGCGCCCTCGGTGCCCGTACCGGAGAGGCGCAGCACGACGCGGGCGGCGTTATCGAATACCAGGCGTATTCCCTGCCCTTCGGCCACGCTGTGATCCACCGGATCGGTGTAACGGAAGTCGTCACAGGATTTAATACGATAGGCACCGAAGCGGCGGCCTTCCAAGTTGGCGAAATTTGCGCGCAAGTCCATCAGCACACGCCCGGCCGCGAGGAGATCCAGCCCCTCATAATCGTGACGCAGGTAGAAATTCCGCCCATAGGTGCGCCAGTGATCGCGCACGATCTCCGCCACCGTCAGTCGGCGCACCGCCAGGATATTCAGCCAGAACAGTACCGCCCACAATCCATCTTTCTCGCGCACATGGTCGGAGCCGGTACCGAAGCTTTCCTCGCCGCACAGGGTGATGCGTCCGGCGTCCAGCAGGTTGCCGAAAAACTTCCAGCCGGTGGGGGTTTCGTAACAAGGAATGCCGAGTTTTTCCGCTACGCGATCGAGCGCCTGACTCGTTGGCATGGAACGCGCCACCCCGGCCAGCCCATGGCGATATCCGGGAACCAGATGCGCATTGGCGGCGAGTATCGCCACGCTGTCCGAGGGGGTGACGAAAAAATGCCGGCCGAGGATCATGTTGCGGTCACCATCACCATCACAAGCCGCGCCGAAATCCGGCGCGTCCGTGGCAAACATGGTGTGTACCAATTCGTGCGCATAGGTCAGGTTGGGATCGGGATGTCCGCCGCCGAAATCCTCGCGCGGGTCGGCGTTCACGATGGACTGCGCCGGCACACCCAGGCGATCCTGGAAAATAGCGCGCGCATAGGGTCCGGTCACTGCGTGCATGGCGTCGAAACACATACCAAAGGAATCCTGCGAGAGCAGCGACCTGATCCCATCGAAATCGAACAGCGTTTGCATCAGATCGACGTAGTCTGCCACGGAATCCACCACGTCGACCTGCATCTCGCCGAGACTCAAGCGACCCGGCGTATTGAGCGCTATATCCTCTGCACTTACCACCCGGTACGCGGTGATCGCGCGGCTGCGCGCATAGATCGCGTCGGTGATGTTCTCGGGCGCCGGCCCGCCGTTGGCGGTGTTGTATTTGATGCCGAAGTCGCCCTGCGGGCCACCGGGATTATGGCTGGCGGAGAGGATGATGCCGCCGAACGCCCGGAGACGGCGGATCAGGAGCGAACAGGCCGGCGTGGACAGTATGCCATCGCGTCCGACCACCACCCGGCCGAAACCGTTGGCCGCGGCCATCTTGAGTATGGTCTGGATGGCCGGGCGATTGTAATAACGCCCGTCCCCGCCTAGCACCAGCGTCTGGCCGCGGCAAGCCTCCAGAACATCGAAGATGGACTGAACAAAATTCTCCAGGTAATGCGGCTGCTGAAACTCGCTGACTTTCTTGCGCAGCCCCGAGGTGCCGGGTTTCTGATCAGAAAAAGGGCGGGTGGCGATGACGGTTGTTTTCAAAACTATTTCCTCTTATTTTCTTTTAAGTCACGAACAAATAAATAGGCTACTGAACCGTCAAGGATGCCAAGAACGTTTCATTTTATTACAAGCGCATTGCAGGGCGTGCATCACGCAGTGTCGCGCAACGCCATGGTCACAGGCAGGCGGGCCGCCGCCAGTGCGGGAAACAATCCACCCAGCAGACCAATGGCGAGCGCCCACAGGAGTCCGTTGCCGATGAGCTGGGGCGACACCTTGAAGGCGAACACCACCTGGCTGAAGTTTGCGCCCAACGTTGAGACCGTGACCTTGTCGAACATGAACCACGACACCCCGGCACCGATCACCCCACCGAGCAATGCCAGCAACGCCGATTCCAGCATAATCGCCAGCACCACCGGCGAGGCGGAGAAGCCGATGGCACGTAGCGTCGCGATCTCCCGCGAGCGCGTGGAGACCGCCGTGTACATGGTATTGAGCGCGCCGAACACGGCGCCGACCGCCATGATGGCGGCGATCGCCACGCCGAGGATGCGGATCAGCCGGGTCAGGTCCTCCGACTGGGTGGCGTAGTAATCCCGGGTGCGTTGCACATCCACGGTCAGACGCGGATCGGTGCTGAGCGCGGCCTTGAGGGTATCGAACGCATCGGCGCTGGTCAGCTTGAGGGTCACCGACTGATAGCCAGCGCGGTGATAGGCGCCCTGCACCACCTCGGCGTCACCCCACAACTCCGATTCGTGCGCATCGCCAGAAGCGAATATCCCCACCACCTTCCAGTCCTGCTGGCCAAGATGGATGGTGGCGCCGGTCTCCAGTCCGGTAAATTCCGAGCGCGCGCCCTTACCCACCGTCAGCTCCCGCTTGCCGGGCTCGAAGGCCCGGCCCTCGATGATGTGGCTATGGTCGCGCAACGCCCAGACCAGAGGCCCGACACCGCGAATCTCGACATTCGCATCGCTAGCGGTACTTTTCTTCGGCAGATTGGCGACCACCACCACTTCGGCCGAAACGATGGGCTTGTCATCGGCGTTCCGCAGCACACCCGGCCCCTGGGTGATCAGCACGGTATCCGCGCGGCTCAACCCGCTGTTGAGCTCGGCGCTGGCGCCCTTGCGCATCACGATGGCTTCGTCCATGCGCCCCGCCTTGGCCAGCACCGACTGAAATCCTTCGCCCATGGCCAGCAGGGCAATCAACACGCCCACCACGCCGGCGATGCCCACCACGATCACCAGCGTGGAACCGAGTCGTTGCGGGATGGTGGTCAACCCCATCCTGGTAATCTCGACGATCTGCAATAGCCAACGCATCGGCATCTCCTCCCTTAGTGCGCGCCCAGTGCATCGACGATGCGCAATCGCATGGCACGCAAGGCCGGCGGCAGCCCGACACCCACCCCTAGCAACAGCATGAGCACAATACCTGTCAGCCAGGACTGTAATCCCACGGTGAACGCACCGCCGCGAAATGCAGAGCTCAACACACCCGCACCTATGCTCGCCAGCAGCAAGCCGATGACGCCGGCCACGCCGACCAGCAGCAAGGACTCAATCAATATCAGCCACAGCAGGCTCTGATTGGAAAAGCCGATGGTTTTGAGCACGGCGAGTTCGGGGATACGCTCGCGTACCGCCTGCGACATGGTGTTTCCCGTGAGCAGCAGGATGGTGAACAAGACCGCACCCATGATGGATGTGACGATGAGACCGATGTCCCCCATCTGTTTAATGAAGTCCATGCTGAACTGTTTTTCTGTTTCTGTTTTGGTCTCGGCATCGGAATTGGCGAACAGCTTGTCGATGGCCCCCGCCACCTTGTCGGCGTGCCTGGGGTCAGCCACCTTCACCACATACCAGCCCACGCTACCCTTGTCGAGCATCCGCCCCTCGTCAAAGTAGTCATACCGGAACCACATCTGATCCTCCTGAGCGCGATCCTGCCGATCGCGCGCGCGGAATATACCCACCAGGTCAAAGGTCCAGGTGTTACTGCCATCGGCCGCCGGAAAGATAGTGGCTTCCAAAGGGATCTTGTCTCCTACTTTCCAACCGAAGCGTTTTGCCAGATTCTCCCCCACCAACGCCGCGGTGCGCGTGGCGGCAAAGGCGCGCTTTTGTGCCGCAGGCAGCAGAAACTCCGGATAGACATCGAGAAAGTTCGGACTCACGGCAAAATTGGCGAAGAAATTCTTGCGATCCTGGTAAATACCGCCGAACCAGTTGGCATAGGCCACCGCTTCCACGCCAGACACATGCTGTATCTGGCCCAAATCCGCATAGGGCAATGGCTGGATGATGGAAAGCCGGGAGCTGGTGATCAGGCGGCTCGCCCCTTCCACGCTTTCGTGCACCGTAAAAGCCACGCGCACGGCGTCCAGCAAACCGAACAGCAGGAAGGCCACGACAATGGACAACACGGTTAACGTGGTGCGTGTCTTCTTGCGGAACAGGTCGGCCCAGATCAAGTGCAGGTACTTCATGGCCTGACCTGGTCTGTCGCATCGCGCACCAGCGTACCTTTATCCAGTTGCAATCGGCGCGCCGCAAACTCAGCGGCCTTGGGGTCATGCGTGACCATGATGACAGTCTTGCCGTGGGCGCGATTGAGTTCCTGCAACAGACCGAGGATCTCGTCGGCAGTGTGGCGATCCAGATCGCCGGTGGGTTCATCACAGATCAGCAGTGTCGGATCCGAAACAATGGCGCGGGCGATGGCCACACGCTGCTCCTGTCCACCCGATAGCTCTTTGGGTTTGTGCTGAGCGCGGTCCGCCAGGTTTACCAACTGCAAGGCGATCTCGGCGTTGCGCCGGCGTTGCGTGGCGGACAGGCGTGTCAGCAGCAGCGGCAGTTCGACGTTCTTCAAGGCGGTAAGCATCGGCAGCAAATTGTAAAACTGAAACACAAAGCCGACATTCGCGGCCCGCCATTTGGCCAGCTCGCCACTGCTGAGTCGATCGATGCGCGCCCCCGCCACCTCGATGCTGCCCGAGCTCGGGGTATCCAGGCCGCCGATCAGATTGAGCAGCGTCGTCTTGCCGGAGCCGGACGGCCCCATGAGGGCAAGAAAATCGCCGGCGGCAATGTCGATGTCGATGCCGTGCAACACCTCGATGGTCTGCTTGCCGCGCTCGTAGCGCTTGGTGACACCGCGGATGGTGACGAGTTTTTCTGTTTTTTGGGTCATGCACTTCTCCGCACTCGGTGAATCGAATTCGCATACAACGTAATTACAAAGAACCACCGCAATGCAGGGTGCGCCCTGCACGCCGATCAACAGCGTGGTGCGCAGGGCGCACCCTGCCCGCCGGGACAAATGCTAGGACGAATATATGATTCAAGCCACTAGCACCCTGTCAAATCAAACCTTGGACGGAGTACTAACGCACCGATTGTACCCGGTCGCCGTCCTTAAGATCGCCGGGCGGTTTCACCACCACTTGTTCGTTGGGCTTGAGACCAGCGAGCACCTGACGCAAATCTGAATAGGTTTGGCCCAACGTTACCTTGCGCGCCTCAACGTGACCGGCGTCCACGACAAACACCACGTTGCTGTCGCCCTGCGACCGGATCGCGCCGGCCGGGATAAGCACACCGGGTGGTGGAGGTGCTACGGCGTCTGTATTCGCCTTTTCCAGGAAGGCCACGCGCACACCCATGTCCGGCACGATACGCGCATCCTTCACGCCCTCGATGCTAATGCGCACCTTGACGGTCGCCTTGCTGCGGTCGGCGGCGGGAATGATGGCAATGACCTTGCAGGGTATCTTCCAATCCGGATAGGCGTTAAGGCGCGCCTCCACCGGCTGGCCGGGTTGCACACGGCCGATGTAGGACTCGTTGACCTCCACCTCGATCTCCAGGGAATCCATGTCGACGAGGGTGCCGATGCCAGTGCGGGTGAAACCACCCCCCGCAGAGACCGGTGAAACCATCTCGCCCGGTTGCGCCGCCTTAACCGTGATCACCCCCGCAAACGGGGCGCGGATGACAGTATTGTTCATACCCACCTGGGCCAACGCAACACCACTTTCGGCGACTTCCACTTGCCGCTGCTGCGTGACGCAATTGGCACGACGAGTTGCAACTTCGGTGCGCGAGTTGTCGGCGGCCTGTTCACTGATGAAGTTGCGCTTCACCAGGTCGAGCTGACGCGCATAATTGCGTTCCGCCTGGGCCAGCAGGATGTTCAGATCGGCCAGCTGTGCGCGGGCGACGTCCAGCTGGGAGCGGGCCAATGCCCGTTGCGCCTTGGCGTCGGCAACATCCAGGCGCGCCAGCACCTGACCCTTGTCCACGTGCTGGCCTTCCTCGATCAACACCTCGGCCACGCGCCCAGTGACTTTCGACGACACGGTCGCCTGCCGGCGGGCAGTGACATAGCCGCTGGCATCGAGTACCGAGGTGTCGCCGTGTGTCGCCGCCAGAGATTGCGCGATAGCGGTTTGCACCTCAATGACTTTGGTTCCCGCCAGGACAAACCAAAGCGCGATCGTCAGGGCCAATAGCGCTATGACGGCAATGGCGATCAGCCGCCGCTTGGGTGCGCGCGCCGGCCGCGCACTGCGATCGATACGCAGTTGCCGCAGGAGGTCTGATTTTCCCGCTTGACGCGACGCAGAGGGTTCGGGCATATCCAAGTTGGCGACACTCTCAATATCAGGATTAAGTTGATGGCCTACAATATCGCATTTTGCCGGCAACCCCGCCATAGCATCGTGGGGATGGGGCTGGAATCTCCTGATGGGGATTGCTCGATGGGAGACAACCTATTTTATCTGCCGAATAGATTGCCGTTCGCGGGGTACTCGTATTCCATACGCACTAATTTCAGTCCGGCGCTTCACGTCCTACAGAAATGCAGAGAGGCGGATGGATTTCGCAGACTTAAGTAGCGCACGGCAGAAAATAGGCGGTGTGCTGCCGTCCACTGCGAGTGTATCTAAAACTGGGATATGTGATAACGCGTGCATCATGCCAACGCTGAAATCAGATCATGCAGATATTAATACGTAAGTGCCATGCTGACGGCGGCCAGCGAAACATCGGGGACTCAGTCGTCGCCAAGGGCATCCGGTGTGATCGGCCTTTGCGGCGCGACAAAATCGACCTCCACCCGATTGCGGCCGCGGTGTTTCGCCGCGTACAGCGCACGGTCCGCGCGGTCGATGAGTATTGTAGGCGTCTCGCCCGGGACATAGAGTGTCAGCCCGGCGGAAAACGTGGGCAGCCTTAATTTACGCCCTTCGTGCTCGCACAGAACACTGGCCACGCGCTCCTGCAACTTACGCATGGCACTCAGCGCATCTTCGCCAGCGGTATTCGGCAGCAGCACCGAAAACTCCTCGCCACCATAACGTGCCACCATGTCGTGATGGCGAAACACGGATAACACATCGTTGGCGTAGCAACGCAGCACTTCGTCACCCGCCGCATGCCCGCGGGTATCGTTGATCGACTTGAATTCATCCAGATCGATCATGACCAGGGCGAGCGGCGTGGCGTAACGCTGGGATCTTCCTATCTCGTCGTCAAGCCGCCGCATGAATGCCCGACGGTTGGGCAAACCGGTAAACTCATCCGTCAGACTCAACAAGCGAACCTTGTTCAGTTCGTCGTGCAGCCGCTCGCTGTCCGACTTGACCAGCTGCAGATAATCCTTGGAACCGCGCAATTTCTTCCCCAGTGCGCGCTGCCCCTGAAGCAACTCGTCCACACAGCCAAGGAGTATCTGGCGCAGGGTCTCGATTTCCTCGACATTCTCGGCCTGCTGCATGGCGCCGCGCT
>JAYUBZ010000205.1:0-11215 GCA_043740595.1 Gammaproteobacteria bacterium | reverse complement strand
GCGGTGGCGGATCTGGACGTCGCCCCCAAGCAGGACGTGCTCGCCTTGGGCGCAGGCCAGCGATGAACACGCTGGGTACCACCGCCGGCAACTGGGGTTGGCGTTTCCGCCTGGGATAGTTGGACGAGGGTCTCGCACCGCGGCTGCGGCATCTTACGCAGCTGTAGCAGCGCGGTTAGTGCAGTGTACTAGGGGATTGTGTGGCCGATAGGCTGGATGGTCGTTGGGGTAATTCTTGGCGGTAGCGACCGAGCCCACGAATGAATATGCGTTGCTGGTCAATGCTATGTATTTGGGGTTGTGTGTCACACCGGAAAGCTTAAACTATCCTGTCGAAGAATATTCATTATAATATAAACAATGAGTTATAGTTAATATTTAACATATTTTCAGATACTTTCAATCTCTCAACACGGTTGACACCCTGTACCAAACGGGACTAGATTTACCTCTATAGTCCTGCATGGAATTCCAAAGTGGAGTGAGCGATGGAAGCTTTACGTCAACTAAAGACGGATCCCGGTCCCGGTGCGCTGCGGACCGCTTTTCGTATCTTTGATGCATGGGGCCTTGATGACCCCCAGGCCAACCGGCTGTTGGGTGTCCCGCGCTCGACCTATTATCGTTGGAAGCGCGACGCGGGTTCGGCCCAATTGTCGAAGGACACACTGGAGCGAATCTCCTATTTACTGGGAATCTATAAGAACCTCCAGATCGTGCTCCCCGATCCGAAGGCCGCCGATGCGTGGGTAACCCGTGCCAACGACGCCCCTGCCTTTCAGGGCCAACCGCCCATTGCGCGTCTGGCGGCAGGCAATGTGGCCGACTTGTATGTGGTGCGGCGCTATCTCGATGCGGTGCGCGGCGATAAGGTGTGACTGACATCCCCATCACCGCGGAGACGTGGACCCCTTGTTACCGCATTGTTCCCAGTCGCTATCCACCCATTTCACTGTTTGAACGCGTTGCCGATCCGGCGGATCTGGAGGCGGTGTTCTCTGTGGAGGGCTTGACGAATGATCGGCTCCGGCAAGAGGTGGGTGATTTAAACCTGGTGCCACCCGAGGAGCGTCAGACCGGTCACGGCACCACACCGATCATGGCGGCCTTTACCCACCTTCCACCGTATCAGACACGCTTCAGCGATGGTTCATACGGTGTCTATTACGCCTCACGCTCGGAAGCGACGGCCATCAAGGAAACCGTGTATCACCGTGAGCGGTTCATGCGGCATGGTCGCCAGGGTCCCATGGACCTGGAAATGCGTGCCTATCTTTCCGACGTGGCGGGGGAGTTTCATGATATTCGCGGTGCACGTTTTGCGGCATCGCCCTGGTATCACCCGGAAGACTATAGCGCGAGCCTTATCCTTGGGCGATCTTTGCGGGAAAAAAAGTCCTGGGGCATCCTGTACAACAGTGTTCGTCATGACGGTGGGGAGTGTATTGGTGTATTTCGAACGCCGGTACTGAAGCCCTGTCGGCAGGGTAAGCACTATATCTACCGGTGGAATGGGAGTCGCATTAGCGATGTGCTTGCCGTGAAATCGATGGTCTTGTGATAGCGGTTTCAACGTCTCTATCGTTATCCTTCTCCTTCTCCTTCTCTTCTCTGTCGCGGGACACTCAGCTGCGCGGCCTCCTTTGACAGATTGGAAGGATGGAGCGTCAGGTTCCGGCCAGGAGCAGCCGGTCGCAATATCCCAGGAGCAGTCGTTCGTTTTCTTCAATACAGAGATACTGCAACACATGGCGCCGGGATATACTTCCACTCATGGCTACTGATCCCGAAACCCTCTACCGACAATTGGGTCGTCTCATCGAGGCGATGCCTGATCTCACTCAGGCGCCAGTCTCAGCAGAGGTGCACCACTGGGTAGCCCGTGCTTATGCCTTGGTGGCGGAGGTTGGTAATTCAGTTGATTCCATATTCTTTTCAACTAAAGTGGACAACTTGGGTACTACCGCTCGACATAGTGCAGCCCATGAAATCACGGCAATCGTCTATCGCGCTTTTGCCCTAGCAGAAATGAAGGCGCCCGCCGGCGCTGGCGGTGCATTTATTCCCGTAGGTAACAGTTTTGACGCCTTTGCCGCACTGTCCAAGGTACTGCAAACTGCCACCAAGGATGTGCTGATAATTGATCCCTACATGGACGAAACGGCATTAACGGAATTCGGTATCGCGGTTCCAGAAAACGTGTGCCTTCGCCTGATGGCAGATCAAGCAAGGTGCAAACCCGCATTGCAGCCGGCCGCTATAAAGTGGGCACAACAGTATGGAACTACCCGCCCGTTACTGGTCCGCCTGGCGCCGCAAAAAACGCTGCATGATCGGGCAATCTTTATCGACCAGACAACAGCTTGGACGCTTACCCAATCTCTTAAGAACTTTGCCACGCGGTCTCCTGCTGAGATCGTGCGAGCCGATGACACTGCAGCCCTTAAGATTGCCGCATATGAAAGTGTATGGGCTTCTGCGCAAGTGATTATCTGACGCCAGCCTCACTTAATCTCCAAAGCCGCCCGAATATGCCTAAACGGCTGCTTTGGGTCGATTCCGACCCTCCCGGCCATCTCCATGAAAAAACCGGGGCCGGCGTATGCCGGCCCCGGTGAATCAATCTACTTCTTCGTCGCCGCGCTCTCGAATCCCCTGACGATATTCTCCAGCGCCCGGTTGAACTCCGCCGGTTTTTCCTGCGCCACGAAGTGACCGACGCCGGCGATGAGCGTGACGCTCTTGTCGAGCGGTTTGTTCTCGCCTTTCGGGTCGGCGTTGATGTTGCGCAGCCGGTCGCCGAGGCGGGCGAAGGAGGCGGCGGCATCGTTGCGGTACCAGGCGAGGATGTTCTTGAGCGCGCTGATGGCCATGGTTTGATCGGCGCCCGAAACCATGCCGCCGATGCGATCGATCAACGCCGGATTGGATTGCGGCGTGAACATGCTGCGCATGAACTTCCCGCCGTGGCCCTTGAAGTCATCCTCGAAGGGCTTGACGAAGGCGGCCGCTTCCTGGTCGTCTTTCGGTATCGGGGAGCCGGTGCGGAAGGTATCGACACCGACCACGCCGATGACGCGCGCGCCGAGCTGCTTCTCGGCTTCGAGGTTCACCGGGCCGCCCATCGAGTGGCCGATCAGGACGATGCGCTTGAGACCCAGCTGGTCGGCCACGGCGACGACGTCGCCACCGAACGCGGCCATGGTGTAGTCCCTGCGGCCCTTACCCGATTCGCCGTGCCCGGCGAGATCGAGGCGCACGATCTGATAGCCCTTGCCGAAATACGCAAATGACTCGTCCCAGAAGCGGCGGTTGCAGGTCCAGCAATGGACGAACACCAGTGCCGTCTCGCCCTTGCCGGCCACGTCATAGCGGATCTCGACGCCGTCGGCCGAGGCGACCGTCATAGTGGTGGCCGGCGCGACCGCCACATGCTCGCAGCCGCCGGCCAGCAGAGCGAGACCGATGAGTAGCGGCAGGAATATCGACTTACGGAGGGTTTTCACTTTGTTGCCCCTTATTGTTGTTAAGTTGACTCCGAATCCGCCCGGGGTCGGACCTCCCTAACCCCTGAGCCAAAACGACAAATGATTATAATGCTCCCCATAATCGGCCGTTAACCCGCAATTTCTCCCTAGAATAAAGATGAAAATTTCATAGCGCCCCTTTATTGCTTTATTGTCTTCCTTGCACAGTATATTTATTGCTCTATCGCGGCACCCTCGGCCGCCACGCCCCCGCCCTGAAAAGCCAAGGTCGCGGTTAAGGGAAAGACCAATCTGCCCTGGCCATCCCACGATACGTATGCTATGCATATCCAATGCAGTTCGAGTGGGACTACGCCAAAGCCAGGGCCAACCGCGCGCAAGCACGGGGTCGACTTCGCCGAGGCGGTGAGTTGCTTCTACGATCTTAAGCAGGTCGCGTTCCACGACCCGGATCACAGCCAAGACGAGGAGCGCGAGTTGCTCATCGGCCACTCGAACAAAGGCAGGTTGCTGATCGTGATCTACACGATCCGCGCCGACACCATCCGTATCATCTCGGCACGGCGGGCCACCCGCCGGGAGGCAAAGGTCTATGCGCAAGGAATATGATCTCAAGAAACTCAAGGCAAAGCGCCGGGGGATGCTGCCCGGCCTCAAGACGGAGGGGACAGCGCCCGCGAAGGTGCGCATCACCATCGCGCTGGATGATGACGTCGTCGAGTACTTCAAGGCCCAATCCGCTCGTCCTGGGGCGCTGCCTTACCAGACCCAGATCAACCAGGCGCTGCGCCGGGCCATAGAGGCCGGAGGGACCGATGCCGAGGCTATCAAGGTTGCGCTCCTCAAGGACAGCACGTTCCTGCGGGCGGTGGCGCGTGAGGTGCGTGGGGCGGGGCAGCGCTAGCCCTGTCCGGGGCGGCCAGATCGTGCTACCGCGATTAAGAAAAACAGCGCGGTTGGGGTGAATGCAATGCAGCCCAACAAATTCTTAAAGGGGTGACATGCGTGTGAGTGCCGATAGGTGATCGGGTGGTGGTTTTTTATGTTGGGGTTCGCGCTGCTCACCCCAACCTACCCTGCTAGGCCACGGCCTACAACCAGATCATGCACCCGCTTTCATAGCGATGGCTGAGGGCCACGTGGAAGGGGAACATGCGGATCTTGTAGCATTGCAGGCCTGATAACTTTGGCAGCAGGTCGAGATGGAACAGTGCTTCGCCCGCGTCATTGAGCCCATCCGGGGTAAACACATAGGTGTACTGGATGGTGAAGTCGCCGTGCTCGTCTTCTGTGCCCACCAGGCATTCCATCAGCACGTCGTCCGCCGCCATCTTGCCGAGGCGCGACGCCATGCGGATCGACAGGGTGTGGCCGGATTTGAGGACGTCCGGCGCCTCGTCCAAACGCCGCAGGCTGACGTCCGGCCAGTGTTGCTCGATTTTCTTTTTCCACGCCGCCACTTCGCGTGCACGTTCGAAGGCGTTGCCTGACAACACCAACTGCTTGGTGCGCGCGGGATGGTAGTAGTTGCGCGTGTAATCCATGACCATGCGCTGGGCGTTGAAGCGCGGCATGATGGACTTCATGGACGCCTTGGATTTTTTCACCCAACCCTCGGGATAGCCGTACCCGTTGCGTTCGTAATATAGCGGTACGATCTGCTGTTCAAGGATGGACATGAGTTCCTGGCCTTCCTCCCAGTCGCGGTAGGCGGGATCGTGGTTCGGTTCGTGCGGTGCGATGGCCCAGCCGTTTTCGCCGTTGTAGCCTTCGCCCCACCAGCCGTCGAGTACGCTTAGGTTGATGACGCCGTTGATGCCGGCCTTTTCCCCCGAGGTGCCGCTGGCCTCCAGCGGGTACTGTGGGGTGTTGACCCAGACATCCACGCCGGTGACCAGTTTGCGTCCGAGGGCCAGGTCGTAGCCCTCCAGTAGAATGATTTTCCCTTCGAACTCCGGGCGTCGCGAGAAGTCGTGGATTACGCGGATGAGTTCCTGGCCCGGTTTGTCGTGCGGGTGCGCCTTGCCCGCGAAGATCAGCAGCACCGGGTATTTAGGATTGTTCAGCAAGCGTGCCAGACGTTCCGGATCGGAGAACAGCAGGGTGGCGCGCTTGTAGGTGGCGAAGCGACGCGCGAAGCCGATGACCAGCATGTCGGTCTCATGACGGGTCAACAACCGGGTGTAGCGTTCGATCAGCGCCGAGCTGCAGCCGTTGCGCCGGTGCTGCAACAATGCACGCTTGCGTACTTCGGACTGCAGATCCGATTTCAGCGATTGGCGCAGACTCCAATAACTGTGATCCGGGATATCGTCGATCTGCTGCCAGAAGGTCTCGTTCAACAATTCGTTGCGCCAGCTGCCGCCGAAACGCATGTCGAACAGGTTTATCCACTCGCGCGCCAAAAAGGTTGGCACGTGCACGCCGTTGGTGACGTAGCCGATGGGATTTTCTTCCGCGGGTATCTGTGGCCAGATGTAGGATTCCATGCGCGAGGCCACCTGACCGTGTATGCGGCTGACGCCGTTGCGATAGCGCGAACCGCGCAGCGCCAGGGCCGTTTGGTTGAAGCCATGTTCATTACCCGGACTGCTGCCGAGTTTGAGGAAGGCGGCCGTGTCCACGCCGAGCCGCTTGATGAGATCCGCCAGGTAGGTGGTGATCATATCGTGCGTGAAGATGTCGTGACCCGCCGCCACCGGCGTGTGGGTGGTGAACACGGTGTTGCAGGCCACCAGCTCCAAGGCGCTGTCGAAATCCAGCCCTTCCTGCACTTGTTCGCGGCAGCGCTCCAGGATGAGGAACGCCGCATGCCCTTCATTGATGTGCCAGACATTGGGGTTGCGCCCGACCGCGCGCAATGCGCGCACGCCGCCGATGCCGAGTACTATCTCCTGCTGTATGCGCGTGTGCGTGTCACCGCCGTAGAGTTGGTAGGTGATGGAGCGGTCGGCCTCGGCATTTTCCGGCAGGTCACTATCCAGGAGATACAGGGTGATGCGCCCGGCCTTGGCCTCCCATACCTTGAGACTCACTTCCCGCTCCGCCACCTGCACCTTGACGTGCAATTCGTGACCGTTGTTGTTGAGTGCCGGGGTGACCGGCAGGTCGGCAAAATTGGTGGGCGTATAGTGGGCCACCTGTACGCCTTCGCCGTCTATCGTCTGGGTGAAGTAGCCCTGGCGGTAGAGCAGTCCCACCGCCACGAAGGGCAGCCCTAAGTCGCTCGCCGCCTTGCAGTAATCACCCGCCAGGATGCCGAGGCCGCCGGAATAGATGGGAAAGCTTTCATGAAAACCGAATTCGGCGCAGAAATACGCCACCAGGTCCTGGTCGGGATGCAGCAGCTCACCGGCACCGGCGGTGATCGTCTCGGCGTTGTAGGTGTCGTACACCGACAGGACGCGATTGTAGTCTTCGACGTAGATGCGGTCTTCGGCCGCACGCTCCAGCTTGTCTTGCGACACGCGCCGCAGAAAGACTTTTGGATTGTGTTTGCAGGCGTCCCACAGCACCGGATCAAGACGGTAAAACAGACCGCGTACCTGGCGATCCCAACTGTATAGCAGGTCGCCCGCCAGTTCCGTCAAGCGGTGCAGGCGCGGCGGGATAGTGGGTTGGACCTCCAGCGTAAAGCGCGTCTTGTGCATTTCACCCTCGAATGGTGTCTTGGTGCATGGCCATGTCGTCGGCAATCTGCGGCAGGCAGGTTGTGCCGGCGATAGACGGCGCGATGGTTATCGCGTAGCGCATGACGGCGTACATGCTGCCAAAGTTTTTTTTGGTACCGAAGGTAGGAATCAAACCGGCATGGTGTTACCACCACCGGATTTTGAGTCCGGCGCGTCTATCAATTCCGCCACCCCGACTTGCGGCGAGTATAGCGCACTCCGCTTCGGCGATAACAGCACAACCTGACAGGACGCGCCGCTGCCAATCTGCTAACCTTCGGCCGCATGCGAAAGTCTGATTTTAATTACGATCTGCCCACCGCCTTAATCGCCCAGACGCCGGCCGAGCCGCGCAGCGCCAGCCGTTTGCTGTCGCTTGATGGCGCAAGCGGCGCGCTGGCCGACCGCCGGTTTGCCGACCTGCCCAGCCTGCTGCGTCCCGATGACCTGGTGGTCTTTAATAATACCCGCGTCATCCCGGCACGCCTGCATGGCGAGAAGGACAGCGGCGGCAAGATCGAGCTGCTCATCGAGCGTCTGCTGGAGGGCCGGCGGGTATTGACCCAGTGCCGCGCGAGCAAGCCACCCAAGCCTGAACAGTTGCTGCATCTGGAGGGCGGGGTAGTGGCGCGGGTAGTGGCGCGACGTGGTGAATGGTATGAAGTGGAGTTTCAGACGGAACGGCCGGTGGTCGACGTGCTGCAGGCCATCGGCCACGTGCCCTTGCCACCTTATATTACGCGTGCGGATGTGCCGGAGGATCAGGAGCGATATCAGACGGTGTTTGCGCGCACCCCCGGGGCAGTGGCGGCACCCACCGCCGGTCTGCATTTCGACGCGGACATGCTCCAGCGCCTGGAGGCCATGGGGGTGGAAACTATCTTCGTGACCCTGCATGTGGGTGC
Source organism: Gammaproteobacteria bacterium (assembly GCA_043740595.1). GTDB lineage: Bacteria > Pseudomonadota > Gammaproteobacteria > Acidiferrobacterales > UBA6901 > JANNJF01. The sequence goes on along the minus strand of JAYUBZ010000205.1, from coordinate 3,151 downwards.
CGGCACTTTTCAACCACTGCGGGTGGACGACATCCGGGCGCACCGCATGCATGCGGAGGTGGTGGCACTGGATGCGCCGAGCGCGGCGCGGATCAATATAGCGCGCGACCAGGGCCGGCGCGTGGTGGCGATAGGGACCACCGTGGTGCGCGTGCTGGAGAGCACGGCACGCCACGGCCGGGTGACGGCGTATCACGGGGAGACGGATATTTTTATTTACCCCGGCTATGATTTCCAGATCGTCGACGCCCTGGTGACCAACTTTCACCTGCCGGAATCCACGCTGCTCATGTTGGTGTGCGCCTTCGCCGGCCGCGACCAGGTGTTGCAGGCCTATCGTCACGCGGTGGAGCAGGGCTACCGTTTTTTCAGCTATGGTGATGCCATGTTTGTGACCCGGGGTTGATGCCGGGATGGTTTTGCCCTGACTAACCGACGTAGATCGGCGTTACCTGCACGCTGATGGTTCGCGTAGCGCCACGAGTTGTAGTCATGCCTTAATTAATACCGGCGCCTTCAGCCTCATCTTGCGGCCTTTGTCCTGGGTCTATGATCGAGTACTTGTGCAATATATGTGTACAGTCCGCGCGTTTCTCGAACAATTCGCCGAGATCATATATGACGCACTTCACCCTGTCGCACTCGAAGACGACGCATAACCCGGCAGTCAACCGGACGCTGCGCGATAAAGCCGCACAGCGCCGGTTACTTCCACGTTATAAGCCTATTTGACATATGGTACTAATGTAGTACTATAATGGCTGTGCCACCTAAAATACGCGAATTAATCCAATCTCTGGAAAAATCTGGTTTCGTCAACCGTGGAGGTAAAGGAAGCCTTCGAAATTTCAGACATCCTGCAGGACTTAATATCACTATTAGTGGCAAACCAGGCGATGATGCCAAGCGTTACCAAATTAAAGATGTAGAACAGGCAATCAGGTGGGCAAGCGATGAAGAAGCGTGATCAATATCTCAGAGTAGTTGAGTGGTCGGATGAAGACCAATGCTATATCGGTAGAATTCCCGGGCTCGTTCTCGGTGGTGTTCATGGTAAAAATGAAGCCAAAGTTTATGAAAAACTCAGCGCCTTGGTAGATGAGTGGATAGAGATTCACGAAAGGGATAACGCCCCTTTACCTCCAGCGACAGCAGGTAGGAAATATTCTGGTAAGTTCAACTTACGAGTCGGTCCCGGCTTGCATGAGCTTCTTACTATCGAGTCTTTAAAAGCTAATGAGAGTTTAAACAGCTATTGTGTAAAAGTTCTTAAGGGTGAATAAGGCGTTAAGAGCTGGCCCCACTCGTCTGAACAATCCAGCCCGGTCCGATAAGTGTATCCCTGCTATTGGGTTTAGGTAACCTTGGGTGCAGGCCGCGGGTTGAAGTAAAACGGCTCTTTTTTTTAATCCCATCGGCCGCGGGCCGCGTCGCCTTACGCCTTCTGCAGAACAAAAATAACACCGTCGACCGGCTTATCAACCTCTTTACGCAGCACAACGTGTTCGGCGGCGAGTGGCTGCAGGCCAGTCTCTCGGGCAAGCCCGCTTATATAATCGACGGCATGCGCATAACGACCGGTGGTGTGCAGTTGGTAGGTGGCGCCATCGCCAGCGTCCTCGATGGAGAAGCCAAACAATCCTCCCGCTCGCAGTGCATTCGCGCCCGCCCTGAACACCGGCGACAAATCACCGATATAGACAAAAACGTCGGTGGCGATGATGAGGTCGTAGGCCGCCCCGGGCCGTTGCAGCGGCAGCAAGACATCACCGACGATGAGTTCAGAATAAATTGCCCGTTGACGTGCCTTGGCGATCATGCGGGGTGACAGATCAACGCCCACCAGGGTGCGCGTCCGTGGGTGAAAGTGCATACCGCCCAATCCGGTGCCACACCCCAGGTCGAGCGCATCCAGTTTTTTGCCGCTACTGTCCAGGTGCTTGCGCACGGCGTCATACAATCGTTCCGGCGTGTGGTACGCGAGCTGTTGCACCAGGTGCTGATCGAATCGTTCCGCATAGTCATCGAAATAATCCTGCACGTAACTGGCCGGTGTATGGCCGGGCACCTCCGCGCCGCCCAGGGACGCCAGCCGGTAACGCGCACTCTCCAGGCCGGGATCGAGGCGTAGCGCCTCCCGGTACATCTCGCTGGCCTGCTCCATTTCACCCATGCTCTGAAACAGCACGCCCAGGTTGAATCTGGACACGGCGAAATCCGGGTTCAGCGCCACCGCCTGGCGCAGACTGGCCACGGCTAGCTCATAGCGGCGCAGGAGTCCATAGGCCGAACCGAGCGCCGACCAGGCATCGACATTGTCCGGCCGCAGCGTGACCAGGTGTTCGTAGCAGGCCGCGGCCGCGGTAAAGTCCGTCCCGGCCATCAGGCCGCAACCCAGATTGTGCAGCGCATCGGCATTATCCGGTTGGAGTTTCACGGCGTGCTGAAACTGGATGATGGCCTCTTGGGTTTTTCCTTGCTCCTGCAGCACCCGGCCGAGATTGACACAGGCGTCGGGATAATCGGCGGCGCAGCGCAGCGCGTCGCGATAACTCGCTTCCGCCTCGGTCAGATTTCCCTGCTGTCGGAGCAGATTGCCGAGACTGTTATGGACCCCGGGTTCGTCCGGCTTCATTTGCAGTACCCGCCGGTAGCAGCGCTGCGCGTCTTGAATCTTTCCCAGGGCAACCAACACGTGCGCGAGGTTGATGTAGGCGCCGAACGCGCCCGGTTCGAGTTCGATGGCCTTGCGTGCGCATTTTTCCGCATCCTGGAATTCACCCAGCATGCCGTGCACCGCACCGAGCAGATGCCACGCCTCCCAATTGCGCCGCTGCGTTTGGAGGATCTGGGCGAGCAGCGTCTTTGCCTCCGGTAAGCGGTTGGACTGGAGTGATTCCAGGGCCTGCTGCATCCGGGCTTCGTCACGGTCATTGCGGCTGTTCATGCACCACCACGCAGGTTGAAACAAAAAAGTTATCTATATTGTTACCGACTATTTCCAGCAGTGCCCATGCCCTTGAGGTTTTGGCCGGTAGGCAGGGGCACCCGTCATGCACGCTTATTTTTATGTCGCACCAGTATACATGATGACGGTTTGTGCCCGGGATGACAGGTCACGCCGTGACGCTGTCCAGCTGCGCGCAGTCAG
>JAYUBZ010000204.1:0-2226 GCA_043740595.1 Gammaproteobacteria bacterium | reverse complement strand
GGTGCCCGCCGGCAGGGGCTCCTGCCAGGTGTAGCTGGCGACACCATTCACCGTGGGCAACAAGGCGGATGAGGCCTGTTTGGCGCGCTCCTCCGCCTGGCGGATGAGTTCGGTCTGGGTGGCCACGACCTCGCTGCGCTTCAAGGCGGCGGTGAAATAGTCGTCCAGGGTCAATGCCGGCGTCGCGGCATCGACGGCGAAGACCGGCAGCCACGAGAGCAGCAAGCCGGTGGCGAGCAGGGCGGACGCGGCCCGGTGGCGATTCACGCTTAGGGTGTTCCTTGTTATCGTCGGTTCAACAGCGGTTCAATCGATCCGCACCGGCGCTGACCGGGCGACCGCTTCTATCGTCTACCTCTCATTCCGACCGTCGCCCGTGCCCCGCTATCACACTGCACAGCGCGTAACGTCGACAGCCGCGGGCCTGTCATCCTGAGTCCACCACCGGGACTCAGCGCGACCGGCCCGCGGCGGAAAAGGTTACCACGAACACCCCGGTTACATCGAGACACGTTTTGATAAGGGATGTTCGCTGGCCAAACTCGAATCCGGTGTCACCGAGGTGGCGCGCCAGTCGGTGGATCTGGTGGAGATGCTTGAGGGCGTCGTGAGCGACGCCGATTTCGAGGCGCGTGCGCAGCACCGGCGCGTGACGTTCGCCAGCAGCGTGCCCGCCATCATCACGGGCGATGCGCGCCTGCTACAGAGCGCCCTCGACAATATCGTGCGCAACGCCCTGCGCTACACCGCCGATGGCACGCAAGTGAGTCTGTCCCTGGCGCGTCACTCCACCCCCACGGAACATTGGCACATCGCCATCCGCGATCACGGCCCGGGTGTGCCCGAGGCGATGCTGTCTCAGTTATTCGAACCCTTTGTACGGGTGGGGGACGCGCGCGACCGCGCGAGCGGTGGTTATGGCCTGGGTCTGGCGATTGCGCAACGGGCGATACGCCTGCACGCCGGGGAGGTCTCCGCGCGCAATGAACCGGAGGGCGGACTGACGGTGGACGTGCGCCTGCCCATCGCGAACCCGGCGGCATAGGCATGAGAAACTATTTATCAAGGAGTCAACACAGAATGGCACTTACCTAAGCAGAGTTGTCATTGCGCGGCGACCCGAAGAACGGGTCGCCTCGCAATGACTATCCTGCTAATGATCGCGTTGCGACCAGTCCTTGTCGGACAACACCCTGTCCAGGACATCCCCAACCTCCCACCACCAGCCGCGCGCCTGGTAGAACAACATGCTCTTGGGTTTTTCCTCGCGCCTATACCGCACCGACGAAGCCGCGCTGCTGGCCATGGCCAGCAGGCCCTGCTGATATTGCTCGCGATCGGGCCTGAATCCTTCCTTGATGCGTACGTCGAAATTAATGTTAAGCAGAAATACCGAGCTGATATCCTTGAGGTGAAACGTCTGCCAAAAGGGGAATACGGCATCCGGGCTCGAATAGCCGCGCGTCTGCAGGCATTCCACCACGATATTGCCCGCGGCATCGGTGTAGATGACATGGGGTTCGACCACCCGGATCTGCTGTTGACCCGCATAACGGACAATCGCACAGCGGCGCGTTTTGGTGGCCTGGAGGATTAATTTCAGTACGTCGCTCATACCAGATTCCCTGCGGGTTCCCTGCTTGCCTGGACTTTTTAGTATAGGCAGGGGTCGCCACGGGGGCCGCGTGCGACGATGCGCGTGTGAATTCTCCAGATGAGCGGCACGGGTTCACGCGGCACCCGCACCCGACGATCTGCGTTATGCTACCTCTAACCTTATAATATATCGGGTTGGCACGGCGGAAACGGTGCGAAATACCATTTCGTGATGGCGGCAAGGTTATCCCGGCTCAGCACGCGCCGCGCGCTCTGCACGAAGACACGCAACAGGGTGAATTTGACGCCGGTCAGCACCAGCGGCTCGCCGTTGCACATCAGTGTGTGGTTGGACAGATTATATAGTCAGGCACTTGCTCCATGGACGCCAGAGTAGCACAAGCCAGGGCGAGCCCATCGTCGTGGCGCGCACGGGATACCTGCCGCGTTCCGACGCGCGCCACTGTGTTATGCTCCCGTGCATCCCGAATACATATCCGCCACTGCACGCAACATGTATATCTATCTCCATGGCTTCAACAGTGGCGGCACGTCCTCCAAGGCGGGCCGTCTACGCACACTGTTGGCCCCCGTCCCGGTGCTGTCGCCGACCTATCCGGCGCACAAGGC
>JAYUBZ010000203.1:0-4886 GCA_043740595.1 Gammaproteobacteria bacterium | reverse complement strand
ATCACGCGGGTCTGCCCGGGGATTATCTCAAGGGCATGTGGAGCCTGCACCCCACTCCCTTCGAGCAGCTCTTCCCGCTGCTGCACGACGAGTACGTGTCGTATCCGCCCGACTTGGTGTTCTCCTACTCCAATATCGGTTACGTACTGCTCGGCCGTCTCGTGGAAAAGGCCAGTGGCCAGTCCTATGCGTCCTACATGCAGGAGGCGTTGTTGACGCCCCTCGGCATGGACCATTCCCGCTTCCTTACCCAACCGACGAACGACCCGGAGCTGGCAGTGGGTTATCGCCAGGGGAAACCCGGGGCCGAACGCTATTTACTGCGGGAGGTCCCGGCCGGTGCCTTGGTCTCCAACGTGTTGGACATGAGCCGTTTTATCCGCCTGTGGTTAGCCGAGGGACGCGTGGGTACGCATGCCCTGGTGAGCAGCGCAACGCTGCACGAGATGTGGCGCCGGCAGAACAGCGACGTGGCCCTGGATATGGATTTTCGCATCGGACTCGGCTGGATGCTCGGGCAGCCGGGGCTGGACTATGCCGGTCCGGTGGTGCATCACAGTGGCGGTACCTTGGGCGCATCCAGCCAGCTGATGTTGTTGCCGCAACACAAGCTCGGCGTAATCATCTTGGCCAACTCGCCGGCAGCGTCCGCCGCTCTTAATGGTATCGCGGTGCAGGCGTTAAAGCTGGCATTGGAGGCCAAAACCGGGTTGCGGGAACCGTCCGCGCAAAAACCCACGGCGCCACCACCGGTGACGGACATGTCTGTCGCGCAGTTGGTACCAATGGCAGGACAGTATGCGAGTAATCTCGGCAGTGTGTTTACCCTGCAGAACAAGGGCAGTTATCTGCAAACGCAGTTCCTTGGTAGAACCCTAGCACTGTTGCCGCGCGCCGACGGAACGTTTGCGCTGCAATATCGGATGTTCGGCTGGTTGCCCATCGACATCGCCGGCCTGCGCGAGGCGTCGGTGTCGATGAGCACCCTGGGCGAACGTAAGATCGCGGTACTCCACTATAAAGGCCGGCGTTTTCTCGCGGGGCTGAAGATCGCTCCGCACCGTGTGTCGCCGGCGTGGTTGGCGCGTACCGGGCGCTACGTCATCGTGAACAAGGGGGACGACGGTGCGTTATTTGAGAACACGGAGCTGTCCTACGAAAATGGCCTGCTCATATTAAAGTACACCTTGCCGGAAGCGCCGGGTTTTACTTCGAGCATCGCCCTTGATCCGGTGAGCGATACGCAGGCCATCAGCCTGGGCCTGGGGCGTTTTATGGGTGAAACGTTTCGTGTGATCGGCGCGCAAGGACAGGAGCGCATCGTCTATTCCGGTTATGAATTGCGTCGTGAATAACAACGGGTCATGGGCGAACCGTCCGAAGGCTGCCTGGCGGATCAGCGGTTAAATTTTATCCGTCCCGCGGCGGATTTGCGCTTACCCGTCGCCTTCACGGCACGCCCGGCCTTACTCAAACCGAACGTGGGCATGTTGACGTAGACGCTTTCGTGCTGTCCGGGTGCGATGAGATAGGTCTCGTGCCAGATGCCCACATCGCCCCCGGTACCGATGCGCCGGTTGAACGCCGACCAGGCGGGCAGGTGTTCGGCATCCCTGTTTTGCGCATACCGATTCAGCTGCTCGAAGGACTGCCAGTATTGAACCATCAGGGTAGTGCGCCCGAACCACATCTCGGAGGCCAATAAGCCGGAGTCCGGCAGGGCCGCGAGTTCCTTAAGCATACGCGGCATCGCCTGGGCCACCGGCAGCCATTTATGGATTTTCCACAGACGGTTGATGCGCATGCCGATGAGGAACACAACAAACTCGCCGTCCATTTCCGCAGTCAGCCGGGTGGTGTTTATCATAGCCGCAAAGGTTCCTTGGGAGTGTTTGTAAGAATAGGCTTAACCGCCAAGAGCGCCAAGAAATCCAGAGTGTTTGGTCAAGAGACACTTGGCGTTCTTGGCGGATCAAGAGAGTATTCTCAGCCGTTGTAGGGTGAGGCGGAGCTTCCACGAACACAATAACGTGCAGTGCCCTGCCTAAGCGCCATTATAATGTGCAGTGCCCTGCCTAAGCGCCATTATTAACGTGTGTTCGTGCCGCCGAACGGGTGCAACGGGTTTTGTTGCACCCGGGCTGGAAGCATCGCCCACCGTGCGCGACAACTGAAGCCGCGTCTGGTGGGCGATGCCCACCCTACAGAACTTGGTTTCATCAAACCGGCGCCGATACGGAAGATTTAACAGAATGCTACGCGCGGCGGCGGGCTTCGATGTCACGCACAAACACCTGGATGGCAGTGCGCAGCGCGCCAGCGATTTCCGGATGGCCCACGATGCCGGCCTGGTCGAGGTTTTTCCCCAGCAGCGCAACGCTGATCGATGCCTCCGTCACTATGTGGGCGGCCATCACCCTCACTGTCTCCGTCAGGGCCGCCTGCGCGAGGGTCGCCCGGGGGGATGCGTTGAGCAAGGCCACGGGCTTGTCGACAAACACTTCCGTGCCGACCAGCCAGTCGAGGGCATTTTTTATCGCGCCGGTCACGCCATGGGCATATTCCGGGCTTGCAATGAGCACACCGTCAACCGCGCGCACTTGAGCGCAAAGATCCTTTACCGCGGCCGGCTGCCTGCCTTCAAGGTCAGGATTGAACAGTGGCAGATCACCGAGCCCGCCGTATACGCGGATGTCGACACCCGCCGGCGCCAGGGAGGCCGCAGCGCGCAGCAAGGCGGTGTTGCAGGAGGCGCGTCGAAGACTGCCGGAAATGGCGAGGATGCGCGTCATGCGGAGATGTATAAGGAGTCTGGCAAGTCGGGCAGCATTTTTTTAAACGCCGGTAACATGTTCCTGGCTGTCTGCCGTCCCAGGTCAGCGCCGCCGGTAACCGACATGCGTTCCTTGGTGCGCTTTGCAGTGGCCGTATTAACGTCGACGGGGGCTGCCGCATGGCGATGGGTGGAGAACATCATAAACATGGCCAGCGCCGCCGACAATGAAATGTTTTTTACCATGGTAGTTTCTTCCGGACGAACGATCAATTAAATACTTCGCCTGACGGCATGATTCTGGCAGACAGCGACAGCCCGATATCGGCTCACCGGTATATTCAGGATGTGTTGGCTTCTTTGCAAAGTGAAGTCTGACCCGGACGCCCGCAGGTCTGCATGCGCCACCCCGGCCCACTGATCTCGTTGTTCCTAATCACTTCGCCGTCGTTGTGACCCAGGCCATTGAGTGAATATGCATGGCAATTGGGGCAAAAATTGGCGATAGTATAAAGACGGCCCCGCTGTCGATCGACGCCGGTTGTGGTTGTCTGGACTCAGTCGGGTCCTGGCGCGCCGAAGCCAGCGCCTGGTGCTGCCGCGTTGAAGGAGATCACGCTAAAGGGAATATTATGCATCTGGCTACCGCCTTAATATTGGGTCTGGTCCTGGTTGCTCAAGCCACCGTGGTACGTGCCTCACCCACCGCGCGCTGTTTGTATGTGTCGTCTTATCATGCCGGGTATGAATGGAACGACGGCATCGAGCGTGGGCTGGAGTCGGTGTTGCAGGACCGTTGCGTAATCAGGAAATTTTACATGGACGGCAAGCGCCATCTGGGTGAGGTATTTGCCAGGGCCAAGGCCCTCGAGGCCAAGCGGCTCGTGGATACCTGGAAGCCGGACATTATCATCGCCGCTGACGACAACGCCTCCAAATATCTCATCATGCCGTACTTCAAGAACGCGGCGGTGCCGGTGGTCTTCTGCGGCATCAACTGGACCGCCGATGCCTATGGCTATCCGTATCGCAATGCCACGGGCATGATAGAGGTGGGTCCGCTCGAACCCCTGCATGCAGAGGTGCTGGCGGTCGTCAAGCATGCCCGGCGCGGCGTGTTTCTGTCGGCCAATGAGGGCACCCTGGATAAAGAGTTTTCCATGGTGCAGAAATTTTACAAGCGCCGCGGGATAACAGTAACCCATAAGGCGGTGGGCACGATGGCCGCATGGAAGGCGGCTTACACGGCGGCGCAAGGCAACGCCGACTTTCTGGTCATCGGCAATAACGCCGGCATCCAGGATTGGGATAAAGCGGTGGCACGTCGATACGTCTATGAGCATGGCCGCCTGTTCAGTGTCGCCTACCTCGATTGGATGGCCCCCTATGCCATGCTGACCATGGCTAAAATCGCCGACGAGCAGGGTGAATGGTCTGGCAAAGTGGCGCTGCGGATACTGAACGGCACGCCACCGTCGAAAATTCCGGTGGTGGCCAACCGGCGTTGGAACATGTTCGTCAACCCGCGTTTATTGGATAAGGCCGGCATCCGCTTGTCACCCGACATACTGCAGAAGGCCATGAAGGTGGAGTAGTGGACGGCACCTTGCAACGGCTACGCCCGTCGCTGGTCATGCTGGTTGCGCTGGTCGGCGCAGTATTTACGCTATCACTGGTGCTCGCGACCTGGCGCGATGTGCTGCGTGCCCACGAGAAGCTCTTTATTGCAGAGGCCGATGCGGTGCGCGAACAGCTGTTGCAGCAGGTCAAGGCCACCGACGAGATGGTCATCGGCCTCGGAACGCTGGTGAACTCCGCGACCCACGTGGATGCCGATCAGTTTCGCGTGTTCTCCGAGGAACTCCTGCGACGTCATCCATATCTTATCTCCACGTCGTACCTGCCACTGGTGCTCGACAAACAGCGGAGTAACTTCGAGCGCGCGCGCCACGAGGCGGGTTTTCCCGGGTTCGCCATCACCGATCGTACCGACGATAACTATCGCAGGGCACCGTCTCAGGCGAAATATTTTCCATTGCTCTTTATCGAGCCGTTTGAACCGATATCGGTGAGCATGATCGGATTCGATGTGCTCTCGGAACCACGGCTGGCG
>JAYUBZ010000202.1:0-2349 GCA_043740595.1 Gammaproteobacteria bacterium | reverse complement strand
GGCGTGGAAGTGGCGCGTTACTTTTCCACCCACGGTTTCGAGGTGCTGGCGACGCGCGGTACCGCGGCCATCATGCTGGCGGCCGGTGTCGCGGTGAAGGCGGTCAATAAAGTCTCGGAAGGCCGGCCACACATTGTCGACATGATCAAGAACGACGAGATCGATATCATTCTGAATACCGTTGCGGATACCCAGAGTATCGCCGATTCCTACGAAATCCGGCGCGAGGCCCTGTTGCACAAGGTCACCAATTACACCACCCTGGCAGCGGCGCGGGCCGCCTGCGAGGGCCATCGGCAGGCCGGCGAGTTCGATGTGTATTCGCTGCAGGCGCTGCACAAGGAGATCAAATTATGAGCAAGGTGCCACTGACCGTTGCCGGTGCCGAGAAACTGCGGGCGGAGTTGCTGCGCCTGAAGACCGTCGACCGCCCGCGCATCATCCAGGCCATTGCCGAGGCGCGCGCCCACGGTGATCTGTCGGAAAATGCCGAGTACCACGCCGCCAAAGAACAGCAATCCTTCGCCGAGGGACGCATCAAAGACATCGACGGCAAGTTGTCCAACGCGCAGATCATCGATCCGCGCACCGTCAGCGCCAACGGCCGGGTGGTGTTCAGCGCCACCGTCGACCTGATGGACGAGGACAGCCAGAAAGCGGTGACCTATCAGATCGTGGGTGACGACGAGGCGGATATTGCCGAAGGAAAAATCTCCGTCGGCTCGCCCATCGCCCGCGCCCTCATCGGCAAGGAGGCGGGGGATTCCGTGGAGGTGAACGTACCGGACGGCGTGCGGCATTATGAAATTCTCGACGTGCGTTACGTCTGACGCCAGGTAACCTCTGAATAAGTGGCAAAAACTATCATGCTACGTCCCCTCTCCCGCCGGGAGAGGGACAGGGTGAGGGAAAATCTATGATCGCCCCCCTCACCCTAACCCTCTCCCCCGGAATGCACGGGGGAGAGGGGACTTGTTCCGAGGTTCCCTAACCATGGTTCCATTCTCTGGACACCCGACCCCATTGAACTCACACATAACTGCCGCCTGCTTACGGGCAGCTGGGCCGCATCGCAAAAGGATAACCCCGTATGTTCCCCGCTAAATTTAGTGATGTATGGTCGTCTCTGGAGCGTCTGTTCCTGACGCTATGGGTCGGGGGCATGCTGGTGGTGGGGTACGTCGTCACGCCGGTGCTTTTTTCTTCCCTGGGCGATCGCATGCTGGCGGGTACCGTCGCCGGGCGTTTGTTCGGTTTCGTGAGTCTCATCGGACTCATCTGCGGCGTTTTGTTACTGCTGGTAGGCTGGCTGCGCGATGGCCAGGCTGTTGTGCGTGACTGGCGATTCTGGGCAGTCTGCGCAATGTTGTTGATCACCCTCATCGGCGAATTCGGTCTTGCCCCGCGCATGCAGGAGATTAAACAGGCGGCCGGTGCTTCGCTGGTGCCCGGTAGCGAGTTGTATCGGCAGTTTTCCCGCCTGCACGGGCTATCCAGTATGTTGTTTCTGGTCAACAGCCTGTTGGGTTTGGGCTTGGTGTTGCTACCGTCCAGGGCCCGGAGTCAGGGTTAATCCTGCGGCAGGGTGATCTGCGGGTTTTCGCCGCAACGATAGACCACCGCCATACGACCGATGGTCTGCACCGGTTCGGCGGCGGTTTTGGCGCAGATGCGTTCGACGACCCCCTCACGACCGTCGCGGTCACCGGCGGGGAGTTTGATTTTCAGCAGCTCGTGATAGGCCAGGGCGAGTTCGATTTCCGCCAGGACCGCCGCACTCAAACCCGCAGCCCCGATGGTGACCACTGGTTTGCGGCTCTGCGCCTGGGCGCGAAGAAATTTCAGCTGATGTCGTGTCAGGGGCATATACTTTCCGGGTAGACCATTACTTGCACTTTAAAGACCGCATGATACCGCATCCCGAGACGTACCCCCATGGCCCGTAGCAAGAGTAGTGGCGCTTGGCTGGCCGAGCATTTTGCCGACGAATTCGTCAAGCGTGCCCAGAAAGAGGGCTATCGCTCCCGTGCCATTTACAAATTGCAGGAAATTGACCAGCGGGACCGTTTGTTGCGGCCGGGAATGACGGTGCTCGACCTGGGCGCCGCCCCTGGGGGTTGGTCGCAGTACGCCCAGGCGCGCGTGGGCCAAACCGGGCGGGTCGTGGCCCTGGATATTCTGCCCATGGCTGCCCTGCCGGGCGTGGAAATCATCGAGGGGGATTTCACCGAACAGGCCGTGCTGGATCGATTGCTCGATACCCTGGCCAGTCGTCCGGTGGACCTTGTAATCTCGGATATGGCGCCCAATATTAGTGGGATCGGCTTGTCGGACCAGGCACGGGCCATG